>JBIKSC010000011.1:0-23327 GCA_044348775.1 Flavobacteriales bacterium
GCTAAAAGTAACAACACTTCAGAACTTACGCGAACGAATGATTTTGTGGTGGAACCGACACACTATCTTCGCGCCGCAATTTCACTCCTGTGCAAGCAGAATCACCAGCTACATCAACCCAGGTCAAATCATCGTTTGTTCGTGATGTGGCGATGCTGTTCAAGTTACGCCTCACCTTGCTTGTCATCATCTCAGCCGTCTTGAGTTATTACATGGGGGCCGACGAAACGAACGTCACTACGCTTTCTGCACTATGCCTCGGTGGCTTGCTGTTAACAGGCGGCAGCAATGGCCTCAACCAGGCGCTCGAACGCGAATGGGATAAGCTCATGTTACGCACTCAAAACAGACCCATCCCCACGGGACGCATGTCGTTGCGAACAGCAGTAGTTCTGTCTATGACCGCAGGCATACTAGGCATCTTGATATTATGGTATTACTGCGGAACTGCCTGCGGAATATTAGGCGCCTCTGCTTTTATTCTGTATGTAGCTTTCTATACTCCTATGAAACGGGTGAGCAGTCTGGCCGTATTTATCGGTGCGTTTCCGGGAGCTATTCCACCCATGCTCGGATATGTGGCCGCTACACAAGAATTCGGGCTTGAAGCCGGATTGCTGTTCGCCATGCAGTTCATGTGGCAGTTTCCACACTTCTGGGCCATTGCCTGGGTAGCGCACGACGACTACATGCGTGGTGGTTACAAATTGCTACCATTCAATGAAGGCAGAAGCAAAGCCACCGCTTACCAGATTTTGCTCTACTCTCTTTTCCTAATCCCGGTTAGTTTATTACCATGGGCTCTGCCGCTGGAATCGCCCATGACAGGCAATATAGCTGCAATAATAACAGCGTTGGCAGGCGCAGTTATGTCCTATTATTCATTCCTACTCGTAAAGTCGTGTGATACTGCAGATGCCAGAAAGGTAATGTTTGCCTCGTTTTTTTACCTGCCGATTGTGCAGCTCGCATACGTGC
Organism: Flavobacteriales bacterium; assembly: GCA_044348775.1. Classification (GTDB taxonomy): domain Bacteria; phylum Bacteroidota; class Bacteroidia; order Flavobacteriales_D; family Sanyastnellaceae; genus JAIBBG01. Next base: position 979 of record JBIKSC010000011.1, read on the forward strand.
TCGACAAATTACCGGGCTAAGCTTCGCCCAAACTTTGAAGCCATTGTGTTGTTATAAACCCAAACACTCTCTTTTATGAGTCAAAACGCTCCAACTCCCGCTTCTAAAAAAATCGACGTTTTCGAAGGCCTGGATCCAGCTGTCAAAGTGCGCACGCGCAAAATGATGATGTGGTTTATCATCTTCGCCATCGTCATGCTATTTGCAGGAATTACGAGTGCACTCATTGTACTTTATGGAAAATTGATCTGGTTGCACATGATGCCACCAGTCTATTTCTGGTTAAGCAACGCGTTCATTATAGCATCTTCCTTAACGCTCATTCTCGCCCTCCGCGCGTTGAAAAAAGGCAATCAGTCTTTGGGCATGACGCTTCACACCATCACACTCGCACTGGGTATCGCTTTCACAATTTCACAACACGCCGGCTGGAAGCACATGGCTTCACGAGGACTGGGCTTCACCATTACACAAAACGAACAGGGCCTTTCTGCCTATCGCTGGAACACACTCGGAAAACTCACCGGAGAGTATGGTTCAGACTATTGGTTTGAGATGAATAACGAGCAACTGGTAAAGGAAGGCAGTGATTACTACAAACCCAGCGACCCTTCGCGACCTGTTACAAACACCGTGATGACTACCTTCAATGCTTTTGGCGCTATGCTTAGCGTGGTTATTTACGTGCACATCATTCACCTAGCTTTCGGCCTTATTTACCTCATCGTGAATACGGTTCGCATCGCCAAACGAAGAATAAACCAAGAAAATACCTTGAGCATTTACATCAGCGGCATGTACTGGCATTTCCTGGGCGGATTGTGGCTTTACTTGTTCTACTTTCTTTTCTTCTTGTTTTAGTCTTATTTAGACAGAATTTAAACTACGCTTTCTTCTTAGTATTCACGCTGCTTTCAGGCAGCTGCCACGACTTTCTCAACATGGGCTGTCAATTTTTTTGACAAGCCTGCCTCGAGGAGGCAATTTGAGTAGTAAACTTGCGGCAAATTTTCAGATCGTATGGCAGGACAGGCTCAAGCAGTCAGCAAGGACCAACTTTGGAGTGGCGGACAATCGCCATTTGGTATTAGCTACGGTAAAATGATGATGTGGTACTTCCTTGTATCAGACGCATTGACGTTTGGAGGATTGCTCACTGCATACGGCGTTATTCGCCACGGTTCGGCCGATTTATGGCCTGTCGGTGAACAAGTATTTGAGTCGCTACCCGGCCTTCATGGTAGCTACCCACTCATTTACGTGGCACTCATGACCTTCATTCTGATTATCTCTTCTGTTACAATGGTGCTCGCTGTAGAAGCAGGGCATCGTATGGACAAGAAAGGTGTTATCAAGTGGATGGGTTACACGGTTATCGGTGGCTTGTTCTTCATCGGATCTCAAGTTTGGGAATGGTCTCACTTTATTCACGGCTCAGGCGGTGGCTTTCAGTTAAGCGCTCCAATGACAGTTGCAGCAACCGACGACCACAACCAGCCCGTTGCAATGGAATTGACCGGTGGTTCATGGGTTCACATGACATCTGATCTCGGACACGCATACGAGCACGCATTAGACCACGGCGATCATATCGAAATTTCAAACGGTAAACTCATTGTAACGCCTGCAGCTCATGGCGACCACGATGCACACGGTCACGATGCACACGCCGATGCTCATGCTGCCGCACCGCAAGAGTTTCCGCTCGAAATCGTTCTGAACAAATACACATTGGAACACAAAGACGGTAAAGACCTTCGCAAGTTGACTGTAACAGGTGAAGAGGCTGAAAAAATCATGAAGAACATGGCCTCGAATACACTTGTGTTCGGAGCTAACCTTTCGAAAAACGAATATGCCGTTCAGCAGCAATACGCGAACTTCTTCTTCTTCATTACCGGATTCCACGGTTTCCACGTAATTCAAGGAGTTATTATCAACCTCATCATTTTCTTGATGGCGGTGCGTGGTGTTTTCGAACGCCGTGGCCACTATGAGATGGTTGAAAAAGTGGGATTGTTCTGGCACTTCGTAGATTTGGTGTGGGTATTCGTATTCACCTTCTTCTACCTTGTATAAACTACAGAATTCATTATTCAGAAAGATAATTAGACACGATCATGGAAAGAGACGATTTGATTGTAAACGATAGCTACTCACTCAACGCTAAACACGGCGAAGAAGAAGGCAAGAAGATTCGCAAAAAGCTATACATGGTAACGGGTATCCTAACCCTTCTTACCGTATTCGAAATCTTCATGGGCGTATACTTCAAACGCAATGGCACTTTTACCTGGGAAACCATTAAGCTGCTCTTCATCGTTCTCACCCTTGTGAAAGCAGCCTATATCGTTCTCATCTTTATGCACCTCGGCGACGAGCGCAAGAATCTCAAGTACGTGGTGTTATTGCCCTACGCGCTCTTCATCTTGTATCTCATCTTTATCGGCCTATACGAAGGACTTTCAGTTCAGCATTTGAACAATACCTTCCGTTAAACATATGTCGACTCGTTCGAAATGGAAAAAGTATATTGGCCTTGCCAGTATGCTTTTTTTGTTTCCGCTCCTCTGGTTGGTCTTTTTCGGCTTGCTGAGCAAGCATAAATTCAAGACACTACCTTATCTGGGTCCGGAAAATGTACTGGCCGAAGATTCGCACTATCGCATACCCGATTTCGCCTTTGCCGATGAAAACGGGGAAATCCTGACGCGCGATTCCCTGCTTGGTAAGGTTTGGGTGGCAGCCTGTTATTCAACCTCCGACGAGCACATTGCGCAAATCACCGAGCGACTGCTCAATATCAATTTCAAGTACCGCAACGAACCGGATATTGCCATCGTTGTTTTTTCCACACGATGTGATAGCGACTCGCTTCATTTAGCCAAAGCATACATCGAGCAGAACACGAAATACAATGCCTTTGGAAACAAGTGGAAATTGCTTACCGGAAACCAGGATGCGATGCAGGCCTACATCCGCAATGGTTTGCTTATTCAAGATTTATCCAATGAAGCTATCTTCAAACTCATTGATGCAGACGGACATATACGCGGTGAATACGGTAACACCGAATACCATTTCTTGGGCGGTGCCGGCGACTCCATTCCGGGTATGGTTCAAGATATAGCACTCCTCAAAAAAGAGATTGACATCCGCCGATATAATGAACGAAAAGCCAAAGAAGCTGCAACTGAAAACCCGTAATGTAACGTTACTTGCTGTTTTCGTCATACTGCTTGCTGCCTGCAAAAACGAGCCAACAAAGCAACCTACAGCCGGCAAACCTCTTCCCTATTTCGGTGAGTTCGACATTGAATTGAACACCCTGCCCGACGGCACACAGCAACCCGACACTCTGTACTACCCTATACCGAAGTTCAGCTTCGTGAACCAGGATAGTGTTTTTATAACCCGAGAAAATTACGAAGGGTACATAACGATAGTCGACTTTTTCTTCACGGAATGCCCCACCATTTGCCCCATCATGAGCGCACAAATGGCCCGACTGCAGGATAAATTCCTTAAGGAAAACCCTGAGTTACCCATCCGCTTTCTTTCCTTTTCTGTAAAACCGGAATCAGATACGCCTGCGAAACTGAAGGCCTATGCTGAAAAAATCGGAGCCGACTTGTCTCGCTGGAACTTCCTCACAGGAAAGGCAACCGATATTTATGACCTTGCACAAGATGGATTTCTACTCACCGCATTTCCTTCAGACACAGCGCAAGGAGGCGTTTTCCATACCGATAAAGTGACATTGTTGGACAAAACTATGCGGATGCGAGGATATTATGATGGCACCTCAACCGTAAGCATGGACCAATTGTTTAATGATGCAATCAACGTATCCAAAGAATCAAACCCATGATAGAAGCTTCCATTCCCAAAAACGACAAGGCAGCGAAACGAATCATCTGGATTCTTTCATTGGTAGTTTTCTTAGTGGTTGTTTCCTTGAAATACATCCATGTAGAAGCCAATCTTGGCTTTGATCCACACCTCTTTGCCTCCATTAATGCTTTCATCAACGGCTCGGTTGCCATTCTTCTTGCGACTGCACTCGTAGCGGTGAAACAAAAAAACTATAGCTTGCATAAGCGCCTCATGCTGTTGGCCATGATTCTGTCATCGCTATTCCTGGTCAGCTACATCGCACACCACGTGCTCACGGGCGACACCACCTACCCGAAAGATGCGCCCATGCGTGCGTTTTACTTCATTGTGCTCATCACTCACATCATCCTTGCCGCTGTTATTTTGCCGTTTATCCTTTTTACAACCTACCGCGGACTTACTGCCGACTTTCAGTCCCATAAAAAAATAGCCCGCATTACATGGCCCATCTGGTTTTATGTGGCTGTCAGCGGTGTGATCGTTTACTGGATGATTAGCCCATACTATACATGAGAGTCGAAGGGTGAAGCGTGTGTTTAGTGTAATGAAGTATATCTTTGAAGTATGAAGAATTCTTTGAGAAAACTCCTTTTATCATCAGCGCTGATTCTATTCAGCGTAGCAGCCTTTGCGCAGTGTGCTATGTGCAAGGCTACCGCTGAAAGCGCTACCGAAAACGTTGACAAAGGAATTGGCGAAGGATTAAATGCAGGAATCGTATACCTCATGCTCGTACCCTATGTGTTGCTGGCAACCGTTGCATTGGTGTTTTTCAGAAAGAAAATTATGGCTGTCTTCCGCTCATAATGAGCAAAAGCCCTAAATAATCTTATCGAATTGTTGCTTTTTACATTCGCGGGTAAATTCAGCGTAAGATTTTGTTATTTTAGCCCCACACTATTTCGAACGAATTCACCGCAATGAGGTCTTTTATTTTCTCCATCTTCGCTTTCTCATGCTTCTTGCTGGCAAACCATGCTTCGTTCGCGCAATTTTTCGAAGAAGTCAAGATCGATTCAACGGAAGTGCCCGAAGCCGAAGATCAGAAAATGCAAATAACTGTCACTGATTTTCGCTCCAAAATGTTTATCGAGGCCGATGTGATGATCAAGGGTCTGAACCCCAGAAAAACAGTCGTATTCAAGAATTTCACTGACTCTACAATGCTCCTCAAAAACTACCGTATTTATACTGTGTCGGTGGTAAAAGAAGGGTACATGTATTACGCCCACAAATTCTGGCCGGCTGAGTCAACAACCCACTACGAACGTGTAGAATTGAAGCCTATTTCCGTTGGTTTGAAAACGAGTATTGAAGACATTACTTTTCTTGGTGACGAAACCCAGCTTTATCACAAATCGGTGCCTGCCCTGGAAGAGCTTGTTCAGTTTATGACTGTCAACCCTGCGGTTAAAATCTGCATCATTGGACATGCTAATTGCCCGGTCAATGAAGAGAAAAAGAATTCGGATGCATATTATCGTCGTGCATCCGAAAAACGGGCTGAGGCCGTAGTGGATTACTTGGTCCAGCATGGTATTGCCGCCGACCGTCTTACGACCCGCGGCATGGGCAATAAGCAAATGCTCTACCCTGACCCCCAAACCGAATGGCAGGTGAGTGCCAACCGTCGCGTAGAGATCGAAGTAACCGATCTGTAGCATCCCTTAATCGCAGAATTGATTTTCATCATTCTACTAACGTATTTTCCATAACGTTTTTTAGACAAGAAAACGAAGCGTAAGTCCTAAGTTTGTGCCTGTAATGACCATTTCCAACATTTCACTTCGGGTTTGCCTGCTAGTTGCTGCTCTTGTGCTGTTCAACTTTCGAACACATGCCCAGATTTGGACGCTCGACTCATGCATAGCCTATGCATTTCAGAACAACCTTTCAGTTCAATTAAGCGAGGAGAACGTGGCACTCACAAAGCTCAATGAAACCAGCGCCGTTGGCTCCATGCTTCCAACACTCAACGCGCAAGGAGGTCATGGCTACAATTGGGGACAACGCATCGACCCTTTCACCAACCAATTCGCCAGTTCCCGTATTCAAAGCAACAACTTCGGCATAGCTACGAGCGTGAATCTTTTCAGTGGTCTGCGCCAAGTAAACACGCTGAAGCAAGCCGGACTGAATGTAGAAACGGCTAAATGGAATTATGAGAAAATGCGTAACGACATCGCTCTCAATGTTGCTTCGGCTTATCTCGCTGTCATCATTAACAAAGAGTTCATGGACATTGCCCGTCGCACACTCGACGGCACTGAAAGGCAGGTAAAGCGCATGGAAAAACTTGTTGCTGCGGGTCAACTTGCTGTTAGCAACCTCAATGATATGCAAGCGCAATTGGCCTCGGATAATGCATCGTTCGTTGCAACTGAAAACAACTACCGGCTATCCAAACTCTCGCTCGTGCAGCTTCTTCAACTCGATGCAAACAAGCTAGATCAGTTTAACATCGTGATACCGAAATTAGATGAGGTTGAACAATACACGTTGCTTTCCAACCCCGACATTGCCGTTCAAGCTGCATTGAATAATTTCCCGGAGGTTAAAAGCGCTTCTACCAGCGTAGCAAGCGCTGCACTGGGAAAAAAAATCGCAGCGTCCGGATATTACCCAAGCCTAAACGCAAGCTTCTCATACGGGACAGGTTATTCAGGTGCCGCTAAAGTAATTACCGGAAATCCGGACACACTGGCATTCCCCATTGGAACCGTTATGGGAACCGGAGATTTAGTGACATCTTTCCCTCAGCTATCTTACTCAACGGATGACTATCAGACCAAAGCATTTAGCGATCAATTCCAAGAAAACGTAAACCGCTCGCTATTCTTCTCCTTGAATATACCACTCTTCAATGGATTCTCTACCTACACCGGAGTGAAACGGGCTGAAATCAACTTCCGTCAGGCTGAATTGCAATTGGACCAAACCAAACAAGCCATCACACAAAGCGTCTATCAAGCATACAATGATGCCCAAGCTGCACTTGCCAATTATTACGCATTCAAAACCAGCGTTGCCGCCAATGAAAAATCTTTTCAATGGGCTGAGCTTCGCTACGAGCAAGGCATGAGCAACATAACAGAGTATGCCGACTCACGGATGCGTATGGAAATAGCACAGGCGAATTTGGCTCGCACCAAATACGATTACATTTTCAAACTCAAAGTGCTCGACTTTTACCAGGGCAAGGCTATCACGTTGAAACCATGAATAAAACACTGAAACGCATTTTAATTGGCGCGGGTATTCTCGCCGTTGCCGGGGTAGCCTATCGCGTCGCGGCCGGAAATAAAAACCACACAGAGGTAACGGTCGAAAAAAGTGCCTATCGAAGCATTGTGGAAACGGTTGCGGCGAGCGGGAAAATTCAGCCGGAATCGGAAGTGAAAATTCAGTCGGAAGTTTCCGGACAAATCGTTGAGCTTCCTGTTAAAGAAGGAGATCTGGTGCAGAAAGGGCAACTGCTGGTGAAAATCAATCCCGACCTATACACATCAGCCTATAATAGAGCAGAAGCCGCACTGAATAGTTCCAAAAGCAACCTTAGCAGCGCTAAGTCACGCCTGGCACAGGCTGAAGCACAGTTCAATGTGACCAATCTCAACTTCCAACGCCAGAAAAAACTGTTCGATGACGGTGCCATTTCTAAATCAGAACTGGAAAACATTACGAGCCAATTCGAAACATCGAAAGCAGAGGTGGAAGCTGCGCGTGAAAGCATCAATAGCGCACATTTTGCCATTGAAAGTGCGCTTGCCGGCGTTAACGAAGCAACCGACAACTTGAAGAGAACAACCATCCTTGCACCCATGACCGGAACTGTAACAGCCCTCAACAAAGAGCTGGGCGAAACAGTGCTAGGCAACAACATGATGAGTGGAGATGTAATTATGAACATCTCAGCCCTGGCATTCATGGAGGTAAATGTGGAGGTGAATGAAAGTGATATCGTGCATGTCAATTTGAACGATACTGCTTTGGTTGAAGTCGACTCCTATAAAAACGAAACATTCAAGGGTATCGTCACGGAAATCGGAAACACTGCTCTAAATGCCATAGGTGACCAAATGAATCTCAATCAGGTTACAAACTTTTCGGTTAAAATTCGCGTGCTGCCGGAATCGTATGCTCACCTTATGAAAGACAAAGGAGAGAACTATTCACCTTTTAAACCTGGCATGAGTGCAACAGTTGACATCATTACCGAAAAATCGGATCGCGCCCTATCTATTCCCATCAAGGCCGTTGCAGCGCGCGATGACACCACCTCAGCTTCCATTCTCGACAAACTCAGCAAAGAGTCTTCGACAGAGACCGCTCCCGAAGAACCATTCACTGTCGTTTTCATTCGCAACCCAAACACCGAAATAGCTGAAATACGCGTTGTAAAAACCGGCATTCAAGATGATAAATTCATCCAGATAACGGAAGGTATTTCTGAAAACGAAGAAGTAATAACAGGCCCATATGAAGTGGTAGCACAGTCACTTAAGCCGGGCGACAAAATTCAAGTGCGCACAGCTTCTGACGGGCACGAAACGGGCAAATAGCATACGCATGTCTTATTTCCTGTTGCTTGAAACCTCCGGTAAAAACTGTTCCGTGGCTTTGGCTAATGAGGACGCTGTTCTAATCTCTAAATCTGCCAGCGCTGAGCACTTTGTGCACGCCGAACAACTGCATGTCATGATGCATGCAATCTTTTCTGAACTTTCCATTTCCCTGAATTCACTCGACTGTATCGTCGTTAGTAAAGGACCAGGATCCTACACCGGTCTGCGCATTGGTGTTAGCGCTGCGAAAGGGTTGTGCTTCTCTCTGAATATTCCGCTCATTGCCCTAGACACTACCGAAATTTTGGCACATTATGCGGCACGCACGGCGCCGCAGGCAACACGCATTATCGCCATGATTGACGCCCGCCGCATGGAAGTGTATTCGGCGCATTTTGATACTCATGCCAAACGGCTGTCGGACGATGAAGCTGTTATCATAGATGAAAATAGCTTCATTGAACAGCGGAATGAGGATATCGTTTTGGTTGGTGATGGTGCCGAGAAGTGCCTTCCTTTTTTGTCTGAACGCACTCGTATACTGTCCGTTTTACCCCATGTCGAAATGATGCATGACCTTGCTATCCATGCATTTCAGCAAAAAAAATTCGAAGACGTAGCGTATTTCGAACCTTTTTACTTGAAAGACTACATGCCGGGAACTTCACGCAAGAGTATTCTCTAAGCGCTTTATCTTCGCAACATGACCCGCTGCGCATTAGCACTCATTACCCTCTTCATAATCACATCCGGATGTCGTGACAGAAATACGAATCGTGTACCTGATGTACCTGTAAACATTGCACTGAATATATACCAGCCCGATTTCTTCAACATCACCGTGCCTTCCGGATGGATCTACATCACGGGTGGTTCAAGGGGAATCATTGTCTATCGAAAAAGCGCCAACGAATTTGTAGCCCTCGAGCGGCACAGTCCATATGAACCACAGGACAATTGTGCTGTGGTCGTGAATGAAGATAACATTATTGTGAGTGATCCGTGCTCCGATTCGCAATGGCTCATTACCGATGGAACAATCGTGCAAGGACCAACTGCCTTTGCGCTGGAAACTTACCAAACATCCTTCTCTGATCCGATACTCTACATCACGAATTAGCGCTCTATAAAAGCTCTCATGACCGTGTAATTCAGGAGGCCTAACTCTCATCCTATTCACTCTCTTTACGGTTATATTCTTCCAGCATGAATCACTTCCTTGCCACAGGCCTCGTTCTGGCTGCAGTCTATTTAGTTTCCGCGATTCGTAACCTTATCGTGTTGATGGCGTAAAATGGGCAAATCGCTTTAGCCATGTTCAAAACACCCTATTACAGCATCGTACTTCTGGCCCTTATAACACTTGTAGGATGTATCATTCCAGGTGCCCGAAGAGAACGAGCAGAACTTGAACTTCAGAAAAACGACTCACTCTTTGTGGTCGACGAAGGGGACTTTCACTTCCGCATCGTATTACCCAAAGACCTCATGATTAACCATGAACCTCGCATCCATTATGTGGACAACGAAAATAAACTCATCATAACATGTGGCCCTTTTTTCAATCTTTTTGCAACCGTCGCTGAAATAAACACCCCTCTATTAACTTCAAGTGACAGCGTCTTTCAGCATATTGTGATGGACAACGAAGATCAATCTTTGGTATTCAAAAGAACACTGCCGGATGGCCAAGTGTATGATTTCGGCATGATTCAACACACCGAAATAAATGGAACTCACTACCGATTCCAAACCGATGCAAACGGTGAATTCTCCCTCGAGGATGTGCTGAAGATGAAGTCAGCCTTGGCGTCGTTAAAAATCTAACATTCATTTCAAACGGGTTCCATCAGATTTGTTTACATTCGTGACACGTTCCGTTTGTTAAACCATCTGACTATGCGATTTCTTTTTTCACTGGCTTTATTCATTTTCCTCTCTTCCTCCGCGCTTGCGGAGGTAATTATCATCAGTGGCATCTATCAAGGGAAAGACTTGTATGTAAAAAACCCGATGACCACCGATAGTTCCGGCTACTGTGTGTTTGAAGTGCTTGTGAATGGGCAAGTAACCGCCGATCAACTGAACTCTGCCTCTTTTGCGGTCGATCTCGCAATCTGGAAACTGAAACCAGGTGAGGCATTGGAAATCGTGCTTCGTTGCAAAGAAAACTGCGAAGTTAAGATTCTCAATCCGGAGGTTATTTATCCCAACAGCACGTTTGAAATTACATCACTGACGGTAAGTGCAACCGGCGGTATGGAGTGGACAACTGAAAAAGAAAGTGCTCCACTCACATTTGTCATCGAACAATTTCGCTGGAACAAATGGAATAAAGTAGGAGAAATAAAAGGGAAAGGCATCGTCGAATCTACTCGCTACAACTATCCCGTTAACCTTCACAGTGGTTTGAACACTTTCCGTGTCTATCAAATGGACTATAAGGGCCAACACACTTCCGATGAGTACAAAATTGAAAGCACCACTCCTGAAATCAAGATTAAGTCTTTGAAAGTTTCTAATTCCATCGAATTTTCAGGTGTCACAGACTATGAAGTGGTAAGCGAATTCGGGGCATTGATTACGTCCGGTCGCGGTTCTTCAGTGGATGCATCAAAATACGTCAAAGGCAAGTATTACGTGAACTACGACAATAAAGTAGGCGCCATCGTTGAGAAGAAATAAAGCATGCTTCGCAAAATTGAACACATCGGCATTGCCGTAAAAGACCTCGAGACTTCCAATCAAATCTTTGAAGACATTCTGGGTGTCGCTCCCTACAAGAAAGAATCAGTAGACAGCGAACATGTACTTACCTCTTTCTTTCAAGTGGGCGAGAGCAAAATAGAATTGCTTCAAGCTACATCACCGGAAAGTGCCATTGCCAAGTATCTCGAAAAAAACAAAGAGGGAATACATCACATCGCTTTTGACGTTGAAGATATTCACGCAGAAATTGAGCGCTTGAAGGGCAAGGGTTATACGATGATTCACGAGGTTCCAAAAGAAGGAGCTGATGGTAAAATCATTGCCTTCATGCATCCGAAATCGAGCAATGGAGTACTCGTTGAACTCTGTCAGGACCGTCCTTTGTAAGAAACGCTACTTTCTTTTCTTTCGCTTCATCTTGCGAGCATCAGGTCCGAACAAGTCGTTGGTCTCATGCTTGCCTCCCTTGGACAAGTCCACACTGCGACCAGGCTGGTTCTCACATTGACGATCGGCTTGTTTACTCAGCCATTGAATTCGCAAGGTGATCATAACAGGTCTAAAACGCCCATTAAAATAGGGTAGTGTTGCCGTCATTCCTTCCCATCGATTCACATTCAACAAAGGCACTTCAATCATAGGCAAAATGAAAATGCCGGGTTCAGGCTTCCAACCAAAACCGATCCTATAATGTGCTTGAATTGGAAAGGTAGGAGGGTACTGCCAAACAAGACCCGGAACAGCGTCTCCACCTCGGCTTCCGAACAAACGGAAATCTACATTCAACCCCACTGAATTTTGTATCCACCAGCGACTGCTCAGCATCGCAACATTGCTCAAATTTCCAAAGGCACTTAGATAACTATCAGAAAAGGAGGCATAGGCTGCATAAGGCACAAAAGAAGTTTCGGTGCGGATAATACCTGCAAATTCCTCTGTTCCCCGAAGCATCTTGTATCCTAAGCCATAATCGACATGATCGATAGGACCTCGACGCTTCCAAAAATGGTGGCGCCCCACCTGTAGGCATAAACCATTCTGACCATCGCGCGCAAAGTCGCCGCTGAAAAGGGTGTCGTTAGCAACGGTATAACCGGTCAATTGCTCATTGCGTGGAAAGGGCATTGTGAAAGCGAGGCCAGGAGCTACGAACCATCCGGAATTTTTGAATTGCCCTCCGGGCACATAAAGAGCGCGCTGTTCACGCTGACCGTGAAGGTTCAATGAACAAAGCAAAAGGAAAAAAATAACGACCCGGTATTGCATAGAGCCAAGCTAATGCAACGCCTGCACAAGGAAGTATAGCGTGAGCTGCTTTTTAACAACCGCTACTTGTGAATGTCGAGCAGACTCAGCATGCGCTGCTCAACCTCTTCAGAATCCCACTTACTCTCAATGTCTTCCAGACTCATAATCTGATCCATAATCTTCTGCTGTAGATAGCCATTTTGTAACGCTTCCTGATACGGCGTGTGCGAAAAGGAAACTTGCTCGTACAGCGACTTCCACAACTGGGGATGATTCGCACTAAAGCGGCCTTCAATACGCTTCTGCAAAAGGAAATCTTTATCGGCCGTTTTGTCGCGCATTTCGATGTAGTTGTTCAACGCCAATTGCAGAATAGCATCACCTGCCGGCTTGCGCAAACGGGTATACTCAGGCATTACTTTCTCGAAATCGTCGTTGTGTTCGTTCAGTAACGCATTGAGATACGTACAATCTTCAAATCCGGCGTTCATGCCTTGGCCATAGAAGGGCACGATAGCATGAGCCGCATCGCCCATGAGGCACACCGAGTCTTTGTAATGCCATGGATAGCACTTCGTCATTACCAAGCTAGCATCGGGGTTTGCGAAGAAATCTTCCACCAACTCGGGCATCATCGGCACAGCGTCGGCAAAATGTTCATCAAAGAAGCCTCTCACTGCCTCCGGCGTTTTCAAGTTTGCAAGTGAATGCTCGCCTTCAAAGGGTATGAACAAAGTGCAGGTGAAAGAGCCATCCACATTGGGTAACGCAATCATCATAAACTCGCCGCGCGGCCAGATGTGAAGACAATTGCTATCCAACCGGTGCGTGCCATCGGCATTGGCCGGTATCTCGAGTTCCTTGTATCCGTGATCGAGGTAGGTTTGCGAGTAGTCGTATCGGTCTAAACGGGTCAGTCGCGTTCTTACCGCACTGAATGCTCCATCGGTACCAAATATCTGATCGAACGATTCACGCACTTCACTGCCTGATTCTTCGTCATGAAAAACAACACTGTTGTTTTCCAAATCAACATCCTTACAACGATGCTTAAAAAGAAGCTCTACATTTTCATGCTCCGAAGCGCATTGCATGAGCGTTTGGTTGAGCAACCCACGCGAAACACTGTATATAGCCTGCCCCTCTTTACCATACGGCTGATAGGTCAAATTGCCATCGACCGCATGCATCATTCGTCCATGCATGGGTATTGCCACCTTGCGGATGATGTCTGCAATGCCGGCGCCCTCAAGCCCCTTCCATCCGCGGTCGCTCAATGCAAGGTTGATGCTCTTGCCTTGCACAATTTTCAGTTTGCGAATGTCCGGTCTACGATCAAACACCTTTACCTGATAACCGCGCTTGGCCATGTACACAGCCCACAAGCTGCCTACCAATCCTGCGCCAACGATGGCTACTTTCTTATTCTTCATTGCAGATACGATTCTTACTACTTCACTTTTTCCAACGCTTGACGCAAATCTTCAATCAAGTCTTCGATGTCTTCAACACCAACACTCAGACGAAGAAGCGAATCGACCAAGCCGGTCTTTATGCGCTCTTCACGCGGTATAGATGCGTGTGTCATCGAAGCCGGATGTCCTACGAGCGACTCTACGCCGCCCAATGATTCCGCCAGCGAGAAAACATGTAAAGCCTGTGCAAGTTCACTTGCGTCGTCAAACGAATCGCTCTTCAGCGTAAACGAAATCATTCCGCCGAAATCGCGCATTTGACGCTTAGCCACTTCGTGATTGGGATGATCTGTAAAGCCCGGCCAGTATACCTTACCAACCTTCGGATGTGCGCGCAGAAATTCTGCAACAGCCTTTCCGTTTTCGCAATGAGCACGCATGCGCAAATGCAGCGTCTTCAATCCGCGCAACACCAAAAAGGAATCTTGTGGACCCGGCACCGGGCCGCATGAATTCGTGATGAAAGCGAGTTGATCGTATAGCTCCTTGCTGTTAGTCATGAGCGCGCCCATCACCACATCGCTGTGGCCGCCCAAATACTTCGTTGCGCTGTGCATCACAATATCGGCACCCATATCGAGCGGATTCTGCAAGTAAGGCGATGCAAATGTGTTATCGACCACCGACCACACTCCGAGGCGCTTTGCCATTGCGGTGTAGTGCGCAATGTCTATAATCTTCATCATGGGATTGGTAGGAGTCTCTATCCAAATCATGCGTGTCTTGGCATTTACACATGCTTCCACTGCAGCAAAATCATGCATATCGACAAAATGAAAACGGATTCCCATTTTCTCGAACACCTTCGTAAACAAACGGTACGTGCCACCATACAAGTCATCGGTTGCGATTACCTCATCGCCCGGTGAGAGCAGTTTGATGATGGTATCCACCGCACCCATTCCACTGCTGAAACACAAGCAATGCTCTGCATTCTCTAAGGCTGCAAGGCAGCTCTCGAGTGCTGTGCGCGTCGGGTTCTTTCCGCGTGCATAGGCATAGCCCTTGTGCTTTGCGGGAGCCTCTTGCACGTAGGTTGAGGTTTGGTAGATAGGAGTCATAATGGCTCCTGTGGTGGGGTCAGGTTCTTGACCGGCGTGAATCGCCTTGGTACCGAATTTCATACAATTAGAATTTGCCGCAAGTAACAACAAAAAAGGCTTAACTCTTTTTGCGCGCGCCACCCAATCGATCGGGGTTGGCAGTTAGAAAGGACTTCCACCCGGAATAGGATTTACCGGTAGCCAATGCACTGCTGCTCTGATAGAAATGACAGACAGCAGCAGCCAACCCGTCGGTGGCATCCAGCTTCTCAGGCATATCCGCATCCGGTATATTCAAAACCCGCTGCAACATCGCGGCTACCTGCTCTTTGGAAGCGGCTCCATTTCCTGTGATGCTTTGCTTAATTTTTCGGGGCGCATACTCCTGCACCGGTATTTTGCGACTAAGCGCAGCGGCTATGGCAACCCCTTGCGCTCTTCCCAACTTCAACATCGACTGCACATTCTTGCCGAAAAAAGGCGCTTCAATGGCCAATTCATCCGGATGAAAACCATCAATGAGTTCGATGCATCGTTCAAAGATTTTCTGCAATTTGAGGTGGTGATCTTCAATTTTCTCGAGCCGCACAACGCCCATCGCAAGAAGCTTCATCTGCTTGCCCTGCACTTCAATAATGCCATACCCTAGAATGGTGGTACCCGGGTCAATTCCTAAAATGATGCGCTCGTTGGCCAATTGCTCTTTTCTTTGATGCCGTAAAGCTATGATAGTTCTGCTCTTTGCCGCCGGTTTGCTCTATCTTCTCTATGCACTGTGGTTGCTGAGAATGATTGCCCATTGGCACAGGCCTGAACATGCGCCTTCGCCCGCAGACGCAGCTAACCATTTAACCATCGTGGTTCCGTTCCGTAACGAAGCTGAACATCTTCCTAACCTTTTGAAGGCCCTGTCGATGCAGGCCACTGAAACGCCCGGAGCGGCTATTATGCTTGTCGACGACCACAGCACAGACGATTCTCTTTCTATTGCTCTTGCATTCAAAAATGAAAACCAATACGTGACAGTGCTTCAGCAAAGCACAACACACGGCAAGAAGCAAGGCGTCGATTTGGCTATGCAATTTGTTGCCACCGAATGGGTCGTTACGCTCGACGCCGACATACAGCCCTGCGAAGAATGGCTTAAGCGCATTGCAGCATGGACGAAAAACAATATGAACGACCTTCTCATTCTTCCACTCCACATTGGCCCCGGAAAAAACGTCGTGGGTCGGATGCAGGAAGTAGAGTTTGCAAGTGTCATGGGTATTACCGGCGGCATGGCCATGGCCGGGCAGCCCATTTTGTGCAACGGAGGTAATTTGTGCTTTAGCAAAGAAGCATACGAACGTGTGCGTGCAACGCGCGCCGATATGCACATCACGAGCGGTGACGATGTGTTTTTATTGAATGCGTTGAAACCCTTCGGAAAAGTTGTTTGGGTGCACGACTCACGGGTACGTGTGTCGACAGCTCCGCAACCGACCTGGCAGAGCTTCACTTCGCAACGATTACGCTGGATGGGTAAAGCAAGCTTCATACGCGACCCATGGTTGCAGGCAACAGCGTGGCTATCGTTTCTCGTCAATGCGAGCTTTGTACTGGGAATGATAGCACTTTTGACAGGCACTGTTTCCATTGAAATGTTTGCCGCTTTTGCCTTCATCAAAATCGCACTCGACGGCTGGCTTATTCTAAAAGTTGGCAACTGGCTGTGCATAAAACAGCTGAAGAGATTTTACATCGTGCTCATTTTTCTTTACCCCTTCTATGCAACTTTGTTCCCGTTGATGAGCCAATTTGTAAAACCATCGTGGAAGGGAAGAACAACAACCAACCGATAGCGCATCGCTCGCCCGCGCAAATTGCATGGAAACGATTTCGATCGAATCCACCTGCCATGGCGGGACTTCTTTTCATTGTGCTCATTGCCTTGATTTCTGCGCTGGGTCCCTTCATTCGCCCCGACTCAACCCCTAATGCCAACGACCAATCACTTGTGCTCAGCCGACTGAAACCGGGAAGCAGCGCAACGGAGATTCGCATCCAAAACAACACGCCTGAAGTGAGCATTTGGCGCGAGTGGCTAGACGGAGGAAAAGCAAAAAACCACCTGGCCATTCCCGTTGATAGCATATCATGCAGCACCGACTCCATCACCTACTGGATGAAGGAGCAAGCAAACAGCAGTGGTGTAGTAATAGCTTCGAGCGAACTTCAGAAGCATTCGGAGGGCGACTATCTTTTTCACAGAACGTTCTACCTGGGCACGGATAAATACGGTCGTGATTTGCTTTCACGCCTCATGGCCGGAGCTCTAATTTCGCTTGCCGTGGGCAGCATTGCCGTGATCATTTCATTGCTGGTGGGGCTCACGCTCGGATTGATAGCAGGTTACTACCGAGGCTGGGTCGACCAGCTAATCATGTGGTTCACGAACGTAATCTGGGCAGTGCCCACGCTCATACTGGTTATGGCCATCACCTTTGCGTTCGGCACCGGTTTCTGGAAAGTGTTTCTTGCTGTTGGACTAACCATGTGGGTTGAAGTGGCGCGCATTGCACGAGGGCAAGTGCTCAGTATTCGCGAAAAAGAATACATCGAAGCAGCTCGTGCCCTCGGGTTTTCAGAGTTGCGCATCATTTTCAAACATGTGTTGCCCAACATTCTCTCACCCATTATCGTCATTTCGGCCGCCAATTTCGCATCAGCCATTCTCATCGAAGCAGGTCTAAGCTTCCTTGGGTTGGGAGCGCAAATTCCCACACCGAGCTGGGGCAATATGATACGCGAACACTACGCCTACATCACCACCGACCTTGCCTACCTCGCCATTGTTCCCGGGTTTATGATTATGCTTCTGGTGCTGGCCTTCATGATGGTGGGCAACGGATTGCGCGATGCGCTCGATGTGCGCGAGTAATCACGAATTCTCTTTTACTTTCGCAGCTATGGAAAAAAACGCAGGCATCTACGTCGCCGGTCATCGCGGCATGGTGGGAAGCGCCATTGTGCGCCAACTCGAGCAACAAGGCTATAGCAACATCCTTACGCGCACCTCGTCGCAGCTCGACTTGCGCAACCAACAAGCCGTGCAGGAATTTTTTGCCGAAACGAAACCGGACTATGTGTTTCTGGCCGCTGCCAAAGTGGGTGGCATCCATGCGAACAACGTGTACAGAGCGGAGTTCCTCTACGACAACTTGATGATTGAAGCCAATATCATCGATGCGGCTCATCGCAACAACTGCAAGAAGCTGTTGTTTCTCGGGTCATCGTGCATCTATCCTAAGATGGCTGAACAACCGCTGAAAGAAGAAAGCTTGCTGTCCGGTTTTCTCGAACCAACCAACGAGCCTTATGCCATTGCGAAAATTGCGGGCATCAAGTTGTGCGAAGCGTATCGAGACCAATACGGCTGCAACTTCATTTCGGCCATGCCCACTAACCTGTACGGACCCAACGACAATTACGACCTCAACAATTCGCACGTATTGCCTGCGCTCATTCGCAAGTTTCACACTGCCAAGCTGAATGGCGACAGTGAAGTGGAAGTGTGGGGCACAGGCTCGCCGCTGCGTGAGTTTTTGCACGTCGACGATTTAGCAGAAGCGTGCATGCACCTTATGCTTCACTACAATGAAAAGCTGTTCGTCAACATCGGCACCGGTGAAGATCTTTCCATCAAAGCGCTTGCTGAAATGGTGAAAGAAATAACAGGCTTCCAAGGAAACATTCGCTGGAACACCGAAAAACCCGACGGCACTCCGCGCAAGCTCATGGATGTATCGCGCATCAACACCGCCGGATGGAAACACCGCATCGCGCTGCACGACGGCATCACCTCGGTATACGAAGATTTCAAAACGAAAGAGCTTGCAGAGCTGCGCGCAAAATGAGCCGCTCGCATGTCATATTCTGTCTAGTCATTTGCTTCATTGCAAACACGCAACATGCCCTTGCGCAGCAATCTAGCATCGCTTTGCAACGGCTTTGGTTGTTGGAAGGCGAAAGAATTGCCCTGAGAAACGACAGCACATCCATGCACCTCGGAGAAAAACCGTGGATAGCGCAAAAGACGATAGGAGCAGATGAGCTCACTTGGATTGAGAGCAAAAAAAACTTCTCCAAAGTGGGGGCAAAAATTTTTCGCGATCATGCAGTCGACATTCGAGGTGAAGACTATCGCATCATCGTCGATCCGCTCTTCGACATAACGGTAGGCCGCGACGTGGCAGATACCGGTGGCTTTCAGTCGGCCAACCTCATGTTCAATCAACGCGGTATCCAACTCATGGGCGACATCGGTTCCAAGTTGAGTTTTCAGAGTGCGTTTTTCGAAACACAAACACTCGCACCCGACTACATCCGACGCATGCACGACGCTTCCGGAGTTTACCCATCGTATGGTCGAACGAAAGCATTTGGTGGACGCGGCTACGACTTCGCAATGGCCACCAGCTTGATCACCTTCGCACCTACTCGGTCGGTTACCCTGCAGATGGGCCAAGGACGACAATTCTATGGGCATGGCTACCGATCCATCCTCTGGAGCGACGCCTCATTTGTATATCCGTTTGCAAAAGCCAGCTTCGAATGGTGGGATGGTAAACTGCGATACAGCACGATGTACGCCGAGCTTCGCACACTCGAGCGTTTGCCCAAAGGAGAAGTGCCCGAGTCGCTTTTCAAACCCAAATCGGCGAGCGTTCATTACCTGAGTATCGTACCTCACCCCAATGTTGAGATTGGAATTTTCGAAAGCACCATCTGGAATCGATTCGACAGCACAGGCACACATCCGCCCTCGGCTTGGGCCGCCGTTCCAATCATTGGAATGCACAGCGCCGCTGCAGGGTTGGATGCAGAAGACAATAGCATGCTGGGACTCAACTTCCGTTTTTCTCCCGGTAAAAAAATAAAATTGTACGGGCAATTAGCCCTCGACCAGTGGCCCTCGCGTCGTATTGGATGGCAGGCAGGCGTGCAAGTGTTCGACCTTGCTGCTCCCGGCTTGCACGCACAACTCGAATTCAATCACACGGGCGATTACCTGTATGCAAGTGCTTACCCACTTCAAAGCGTATCGCACGCCAACCAACCAATGGGTCACCCGGGCGGCAGTGCGCTCAGCGAACAACTTCTCATCGTCAACTATCGAAAACATCGGTGGATGGCTGAGGCGCACGTCAATCGAATGATTCAGAGTGGCGGCCCCGAAGGCGATTATACATCCAATCCGAATGAAATTTTGCTTCCTTTTGCAGCCTGGGGTGTTCGCGATTTATACCAGGCATCAGCGTCACTTTCCTGGATTATGCAACCGCAAACGTGCACAAGCCTGAGTATTGGAATGACGTGGCGACAGGAGTCGATTTCACAAATCATCGCGCCTCTGTTTACCTCCGAAACCCGTTACATTTGGTTTGGACTGAAATCGAACATCCTTAATAAGTACTCCGATTTCTGACCAACACGAAATGGACAAGGAATTGTCTATTTTCGCGACAACCAACTACCAAACCACAACGGACGTGTCAGAGATTTTACGTGAGCTAATCGGGTCATTCAGTACAGCCTTCTTTTTGGTGCTTCTAGCGACCCCCTCCCTCATTAAGGTAGCCAAGCTGAAACACCTGGTCGACGAACCCGGCGACGCGCGCAAGCTGCATCGCAGATCGGTTCCGACGATTGGGGGTATCATGATTTTCGCAGGAACCATCATCGGCTACTGCCTCTGGTTTCCATCGAAAGAAGGATGGATTCTGGGAAACAATTACTTTCCAATCGAAGCGCTCAACGAGTTCAAGTATCTCGTAGCGTGCATGTTCATTCTGTTTTTCCTCGGATTAAAAGATGATATCATAGGTGTTTCGCCAACCAAAAAACTGCTGGTACATCTGCTCGTTGGTTACATTCTTGTTTATGTAGCCGATATCCGTATAACTCAATTCTGGGGCTTGTTTGGCGTCGATGACCTACCCTACTGGCTGAGCCTTTCTCTTTCGCTTTTTGTGTACATCGTAATAGTAAATGCCATTAATCTGATCGATGGCGTTGATGGACTTGCAGCCGGTTTCGGATTTATCGCCAGCATGGCATTTTCCTATTGGTTCTACAAAACAGGCGACCAACCACTGGCATTGTTGGCAATAGGTTTAGCAGGCGCACTGCTCGGATTTCTTGTCTATAATTTCCAACCCGCAAAGTTGTTTATGGGCGATTCAGGTTCCTTGATTATCGGACTTGTTCTCTTTGTGCTTGCCGTGAAACTGATTGAGTTTCCCGTGAGTCGAATGCTAGTGAATATGGAACCTGTGCCGAAACCTGTGCTTGCTATGGCGATTCTGGCTTACCCGCTGGTAGATACACTGCGAGTTTTCATTTTGCGCGCATTGAAAGGACGCTCCCCTTTTTCGGCCGATAAAAACCACATACATCACAAGTTGCTGGCGATAGGCCTAAACCACCGTCAAACGTGCTTTGTACTCTATGGTTTTTCTGTCGCAATGATTTTGCTGACATTCATGAGCCCCGCCTATTCCCCCAACGTGAGTTTCCTGCTGGTGATGTCGGTTGCAGTGCTCACTCTTAATTCGGTATTCTTATTCAAAAACAAAGGCTGATCAATTTGATTGGCCATCTTTCAGCATGGGAAAAATTCTAATCATCGACGACGAACAAGCCATTCGCAAAGCGCTTAAAGAAATTCTCGAATACGAATCGTTTGAAGTAACAGAAGCAGAAGACGGACCCTCAGCGCTGAAACTAGTTGAAAAAGAAAACTACGACCTCATTTTTTGCGATGTAAAAATGCCCCGCATGGACGGCATTGAAGTGCTAACCAAAATAAAAGAGCGCGGCACTGAGACACCGGTAGTAATCATTACAGGCCATGGCAATATCGAAACTGCTGTTGATTCGCTCAAAAAGGGCGCATACGATTTCATTCAAAAACCTCTCGACCTCAACCGCATACTGGTTACGGTTCGAAATGCCTGCAACCAAAATTCGCTTCAGAAAGAAACAAAAACACTTCGCAAAAAAATAGCCAAGGCGCCCGCATTTCAAATCGTAGGAAAAAGCAACGCCATTGAAGAAATCAAAAAGATGATCGACACGGTTGCACCCACCGAGGCACGCGTGCTCATCACGGGAGGCAATGGCTCAGGAAAAGAACTCGTTGCTCGACAGCTTCACGATAAAAGCGAACGCGCCGCAGGCCCATTCATTGAAGTAAACTGTGCGGCCATACCAACCGAACTTATCGAGAGCGAACTATTCGGACATGAAAAGGGTTCCTTTACTTCGGCCATCAAAACACGACAAGGGAAATTCGAACTCGCAGATGGCGGTACACTTTTCCTCGACGAGATTGGTGACATGTCGCTGGCCGCTCAAGCAAAGGTGCT
>JBIKSC010000127.1:0-7188 GCA_044348775.1 Flavobacteriales bacterium
TGGCCGAACACAAACCGGCCATGATCATTTTCGACGACGAGTTGGCGCCTTCTCAACTGCGCAATCTGGAAGGCACGTTCAAAGAAATGAACGTCAAAGTTCTTGATCGCAACAACCTCATTCTCGACATTTTCGCTAGCCGAGCGCGCACGGCTCACGCCAAGAAGCAAGTAGAGCTAGCGCAATATGAATACTTGTTGCCGCGCCTCACACGCATGTGGACGCACTTGGAAAAGCAACGCGGAGGCATTGGTATGCGCGGCCCCGGTGAACAGGAGATCGAAACCGACCGTCGTATTGTGCGCGACCGTATTGCGTTCTTGAAGGAACAGCTGAAGGAGATCGACAAGCAAATGGCTACCCAGCGCGGCAACCGCGGAGCACTTGTGCGCGTGGCGCTGGTGGGTTACACCAACGTGGGCAAGAGCACCATCATGAACATGCTTTCGAAGAGCGACGTATTTGCCGAGAACAAACTCTTTGCAACGCTTGATACCACTGTGCGAAAAATTGTAGTGCACAATTTGCCTTTTCTTCTTACAGATACAGTGGGATTTATACGCAAGCTTCCACACCAACTGATAGAGTCGTTCAAGAGTACGCTCGATGAAACCCGCGAGGCTGACTTGCTTGTGCATGTGGTCGACATTTCGCACCCGCAGTTTGAAGACCACTTTAATGTGGTAAACGAAACGCTTAAAGAGATTGGCGTGGGCGATAAACCCACCATGGTAATCTTCAACAAGATTGACGCGTACAAGCATATTCCCAAGGACGAGGATGACCTCACTCCGCCAACACGCGAAAACATTACCCTCGAGGAGTTGCAGCGCACCTGGATGTCTCGACTGCAAAACTCCGACGTTGTTTTTATTTCGGCAGCCAATAAAATCAACATTGACCAACTGCGCGACACCTTGTATGAGCGCGTGCGTCAGATACACATCACACGTTTCCCGCACAACGACTTCCTATTTCCGATGGAGTGACATTGGGGCCACGAATTCACGAATATTCGTGCATTCGTGTCCACCACAAATGTGAAAGAAATCGTAATAACTTCACATTCGTTGCACCATGCACTGTGATACATTCGCACAACAAATTCTATTCACGCGTCTATGAGTAATACAGCATCACCCGCGAACTATAGGGTGTCGCACATGGCCGAAAATCTTATCGGTTCTGAAATCATCAAACTCGCCGGAGAAATACGCGAGCTGATGGCGAAGGGAGAGAAAATTTACAACTTCACGATTGGTGATTTCGACCCGAAGATTTTTCCGATACCTACTGAGTTGAAGCAAGCCATCGTGGATGCTTACATGAACGATGAAACCAACTACCCGCCGGCTGATGGAATGTTGGATTTGCGAAAGGTGGTTGCAACGGCTATCGCCAAGCAACAATCGCTCGAATACGCCGCCGATGAAATTCTGATTGCCGGTGGCGCTCGCCCAATCATTTACGCCATTTTCCAGGCTGTCGTTGACCCCGGAGATAAGGTAGTTTTCCCTGTGCCGAGTTGGAACAATAATCACTACACGCACCTCTCGCATGCGAAGCAAGTTTTTGTAGAAGCAAAGGCGGAGAACAATTTCTTGCCAACGGCCGAAGAATTGAAGCCTTATTTGTCAGATGCTACCTTGCTCGCTCTGTGCTCACCGCTAAACCCAACAGGTACTGTTTTTTCCAAACAGCAACTGGAAGAGATCTGCGATTTGGTGGTTGCGGAAAACAAGCGCCGCTCGCCCGACGAGAAGCCGCTATATCTCATGTACGATCAGATTTACGCAGTGCTGTGTTACGGTGATGCGAAGCATTTCGACCCCGTTTCGCTACGCCCGGAGTTGCGTCCGTATACCATTTTTGTCGATGGTATTTCGAAGAGTCTCGCTGCAACCGGTGTTCGCGTCGGTTGGGCATTTGGTCCGCGCAAGGTGATCGACAAAATGAAGAGTATACTGGGTCACGTTGGTGCCTGGGCACCGAAGGCTGAGCAAGTGGCCAGTGCAAAATACCTCGCGAATCAATCGGATGTTGATTCATTTTTGGGTTCATTCAAAGGAGAAATTGAAGAGCGTTTGAATGGGTTTTACAACGGTATTCAGACCTTGAAATCAGAAGGGTTTCCGGTGGATGCTATTGCGCCGATGGCGGCAATCTATTTGACGGTAAAATTCGATTTGAAGGGTTATAAAAAACCTGACGGACTGACCATAGAAAGCACTCCACAGATAACTCAATACCTGTTGCAAGAAGCTAAACTTGCCGTGGTGCCGTTCAGCGCTTTTGGTGCATCGAAGGAAAGCGTTTGGTACCGTCTGTCGGTAGGAACAGCGACTGTGGCCGATGTGCATGCGTCGATTGAAAGTCTGCGCGCGGCCTTGGGGAAGTTGAAGCTTGAAGGTTGAAAGTTGCGGGTTGGGTCTCCCTATAATCCTGCAATCCTACATTCCTGCAATCCTCAGAAATTCACCCTATTTTTGCGCCCCCTTGATTTCCAACCATCAAGGCAACAAGGAAAACCATGAACAACAAGAACTACTGCGTCATTATGGCGGGCGGCATTGGAAGCCGTTTCTGGCCTATGAGTCGCACTGCTTTCCCTAAGCAATTTCACGATATTTTGGGAGTGGGTCGCACGTTGATACAAATGACGTACGATCGCTTTCTGCCTATATGCCCGAAGGAAAATATTCTCGTGGTGACCAACGAGCGTTACAGGGATTTGGTGCTCGAGCAATTGCCCGACCTGAAGCCGGAGCAAGTGTTATGCGAACCCAACATGCGCAATACAGCGCCTTGTGTAGCGTATTCAGCATTTTGGATTGCAGAGCGTGAACCCGATGCTAACATCATCGTTGCGCCCAGCGATCACCTCATTCTTAAAAACGAGGAGTTTCTTGACACCATTCGTATTAGCATCAAGCAAGCGCACGATAGCGGTAACCTGGTTACGCTGGGCATCAAGCCAACACGCCCCGACACGGGTTATGGCTACATTCAATGGGCCGACGAAAAGGGCGCCTCGCATGAAGCTGTGAAGCGCGTTAAAACATTTACCGAAAAGCCAAGCCTCGAGCTGGCCAAAGACTTCCTGGAAAGTGGCGATTTCTATTGGAACTCCGGTATTTTCATCTGGTCGATGCACGCCATCATGAACGCCTTTGAAATTCACTTGCCTGAGATGTACCGCACCTTCGCTGAAGGGCAGGGCATGTACGGAACTCCGCAGGAGAAAGCATTCATCGACCGCGTTTATCCGGCGTGTGAAAACATTTCCATCGACTACGGTATCATGGAAAAGGCGCGCAACGTGAACGTGGTTCTTAGCGACTTCGGCTGGAGCGACCTCGGCACATGGGGTTCATTGCACACGCACCTCGCGCAAGACGCTCACGAGAATGGTGTTGTAGGGAAAAATGTTGTGCTCTACAACTGCGCCGACAATGTGGTAAACATCCCCGAAGGCAAACTCGCCGTATTGCACGGTCTAAACGGCTACATTGTGGTCGACACCGACGATATTCTACTTGTTTGCAAAAAGCAAGACGAACAGAAGATCAAGCAGTTCGTGAACGATGTGAAGATGCAGAAGGGAGAAGGGTGGGCGTGATGTCTTCATGCCTGGGACCATCATGAAATTGGGAGAATGGAGAATGGAGAATGAGGCTGTTGCGCGACAGTTCTTCATTCTCCATTCTCTTTCCTCCATTAGCTCCCTCGCTATTATCTTTGCCCCATGAAAGAAATCAGCTGTTCGTTTTGCGGTCGTAAGAAAAGTGAAGTGAGCATCCTCATCGCGGGGATAAGCGGACACATCTGCGCCGACTGCGCCTCACAGGCCAACATGATTGTGGCAGAGGAAGCACGCGCTGCCAGCACCGATCCCAAGCTCGAAGCGGCGTTGCAAGTGCAAAAGCCAATCGACGTGAAGAAGTTTCTCGATGAGTATGTGATCGGTCAGGATGAGGCGAAGAAGTTTCTGAGCGTTGCTGTATACAATCACTACAAGCGTATTACCAATAGTTCGAAGAAGGACGATGGTTCGGTCGATATCGATAAGTCCAACGTGATTCTCGTGGGTGAAACCGGTACGGGGAAAACGTTGCTTGCGAAAACCATTGCGCGCATGCTGAAAGTGCCGTTCGCCATAGCCGATGCAACCGTGCTTACCGAGGCCGGTTATGTGGGTGAAGACGTGGAGAGCATTCTTTCGCGTTTGCTGCAAGATGCCGATTTCGATGTGGCGAAAGCCGAACGCGGCATCGTTTTCATCGACGAGATAGACAAGATTTCGCGCAAGAGCGACAACCCCAGCATCACACGTGATGTGAGCGGTGAGGGTGTGCAACAAGCATTGTTGAAGCTGCTTGAAGGAGCAACGGTGAGTGTGCCACCACAAGGCGGACGCAAGCACCCCGAGCAGAAAATGATACAGGTGAACACCAAGAACATCCTCTTCATTTGCGGAGGAGCGTTTGATGGTATTGACAAGATTATTGAGCGCCGCGTGAACACGGCCGCTATCGGATACAACAGCAGCCAGCACCTCATCAACGATGGCAACTGGTTGCAATACATTTCACCGCTCGACTTGAAGCGCTTCGGATTGATTCCCGAGCTTATCGGTCGTTTCCCGGTGATTACCTACCTCAACCCGCTCGATGAAGAAACGCTTCGACGCATTCTCACCGAGCCGAAAAACGCACTGATCAAACAGTATGTGCGCTTGTTTGAGATTGACGGCGTGAAGCTGACGTTCGACAAGAAAGCCCTCGACTTCATCGTAGAGAAAGCCCTCGAATACAAGCTGGGTGCGCGCGGTTTGCGATCCATCTGCGAAGCCATCATGACCGACGCGATGTACGAATTGCCCTCATCCAACGAGAAGGAATTCAAGGTGACGCTGACGTATGCCCGCGAGAAGTTTTCGCGCAGCAAGCTGAGTCAGTTGAAGGTAGCGTGAGGCGAGGCAGTTGAAGCCGCACTTTTTTAAGCTAAAGTTTTTAGGAGAATGAAGAATGGAGAATGAGGGCGCCTCTTCATTCTCCATTCTCCTCATTTTTCTACCCACTTGCGCACCCTGCCCATTCATATTCCCATATCCGGAATACTTTATTGGTTTTTTATGTCGTGCATGCGTTTCAGTTTTGTCGTGCGAATGAAATGGACATAAAAACAAGTTGTTCGTTCGGACAACTTATAATATCTTTGAATCACATGAGTGAAGCCAAACTCAGGACCGTCGTCTTTTATGAGCATTATTTTTCTGAATTCTACTTGAAACAGAGACAACGAGTAAAGGACAAGATTGTATGGACACTAAGAATTATAGAAACACAAAGGCATATCCCCACCGACTATTTAAAACACATAGAGGGAACCAACGGGTTGTATGAAATTAGGGTGCAGCATAGAGGCGACGTTTTTAGGATTTTCTGTTTTTTTGATGAGGGCAGGTTGGTGGTATTGGCCAATGGTTTTCAGAAGAAGACCCGGAAAACACCGGCAGAGGAAATACAAAGAGCAATTAGAATTAAAAGAGACTATGAGCAAGAAAAAGAACGTGAAAACACTTGACGAATTTGTTGAGGAGCAGTATGGCAAAATGGGAACTCCCAAGCGCAATTCCTTCGAGAAAGGCTATGAGTCTTTTAAACTTGGATTTCTCATTCAGCAAGCAAGACTTGAAAAGGGAATGACACAAGAGCAACTCGCCGCCAAGTGCGGAACGAACAAGGGTTACATTTCGAAAATCGAAAACGATATCAAGGAAGTACGAATTTCAACACTTCAGAAAATTGTGGAGATTGGACTGGGTGGGAAGTTGCAGTTGTCGATTAAGCTTTGAGGAGTTTTTTTATAACCGCAAAGGCGTCGAGCACGCAGAGTGTTGAGATTCTCTTTGCGTCCTCTGCGACTTTGCGGTACTTTGTACTTCCCACACCAATAGGAAGAAAGGAGAATGGAGAATGGAGAATGGAGAATGGAGAATGGAGAATGGAGAACTGTTGCGCCACGGCCTCATTCTCCTTTCTCCATTCCCTATTCTCTTCTTATCTTCGCGCATAACACAAACACCCCCATGAAAAAACACCTAACCTTTTCGTTGGCGCTGCTCACCATCGTATGCAGCACCGTTACCGCCCAACTTCCTTCCTACCTCCCCGCCGATGGCCTCGTGGGTTGGTGGCCGTTCAATGGCAATGCAAATGATGAAAGCGGGAATGGGAATGATGGGGTGGTAAATGGGGCGACGTTGACGGAGGATCGGTTTGGGTTGGCTAGTAATGCTTATAATTTTGATGGGATATCTAATTGCATTGATGTGCAACACAGTTCAAGCTTGTCAATTTTTGGAAGCCAAAGTGCGTCTTCTATTTCATTGTGGTTTTATACTGAATTAAATCAGCCAGCTGACTTGATTAATAAGGGCTTCCATTCAGACGTGGCAAGTTTTGGCAACAAGTATCTTTCACTAACCAATGATGTTGTTGGATACCAATACACACTATATGATTTCTCCACGTTGAATTCTGTTCGTACTCCGGATGGGTATTTAAATACACAACAATGGTATCATATGATAATTGTTAGGGATGCTAGTATAAAGGTTTATGTAAACGGGATAGATGTCACCACGAGTACCAATGATGCGGGATGGTCAACAAATTACAATTTGGTTTTAGACGATACGAATATGTCTTTTGGTTGTAGAAATAATAAAGACATCAACAATGTCCCTTTTCAGAATTTATTTTACAAGGGTAGAATCGACGACATCGCCATTTACAACCGCGCACTCACCCCTGAAGAAATCCAAAACATCCACAACGCCCCCAACGAAACAGTCGATACCGGCGATGGCGCTGCTCCACTGCCACAAGGCATTCCTTACCAAGCCGCAGCGCGCGACGCACAAGGACAAGTCATTGCCGATGCAGCGGTGAACGTACGCTTCTCGTTGCACGAAGGTGCGGTGGATGGCGAGGTGTCGTATAGCGAAACACATGCGCTCACTACCAACAGCATCGGCTTGTTCAACACGGTATTTGGCAACGGCACGCCCGAGCAAAGTGCATTCGACAGCATCAATTGGGCTGCTACTACTAAGTTTCTGCAAGTAGAAATCGACCTGGGTGAAGGCTATGTAGACATGGGCACAACGCAATTGCTTTCGGT
>JBIKSC010000128.1:0-7163 GCA_044348775.1 Flavobacteriales bacterium
GCCACAGGTCAGTGGCCGTTGGTACATTCAAATCGGCGGTGGCCATGAATATTTTGATGCGCACACGGTGGTTCTTCTCCATGTTGTGCAGCTGATACACCAGAGCAAACTCGCTTCCTTTGTTTTCCGGGTAATGCACTCCGCATAGGGTGGTGAGGAACTTGAATCCCATGTTTTCACTGTTCTTCAAAAATTCCAGAACATCGTGAATGCGATTTTTAGCTACCGTGAAAACCGGGAAATCGTAATCGATTTGTGAACCCGTGATATCATTATCGAAGGACTGAAGGAGTGCATCTTTAATGTGATTGTGCAACTCTATGGTTGCAGGTGATGCATTGGGATGTATTTCGTGATGCATTATTCGAGACCGTATTTGGCGAGCATGGCTTTGTATTCGGGCGAGGTGCGGCGTGTGCGTGACTCGTTTTTAGCAAGCTCTTGAATTTTGAGAATACCATCGAGCACTTGTTCGGGGCGGGGCGGGCAACCGGGAATGTAAACGTCGACCGGAATGATGCGGTCGATTCCTTGAAGCACCGAGTAGGTGTCAAATATGCCGCCACTGCTGGCGCATGCACCCATGCTAAGAACCCATTTTGGTTCTGCCATTTGCTCATAAACCTGACGCAGAATCGGAGCCATTTTTTTGGAGATGGTCCCCATCACCATGAGCAAGTCCGCTTG
Organism: Flavobacteriales bacterium; assembly: GCA_044348775.1. GTDB lineage: Bacteria > Bacteroidota > Bacteroidia > Flavobacteriales_D > Sanyastnellaceae > JAIBBG01. The sequence continues at coordinate 688 of JBIKSC010000128.1, forward strand.
TCGGGGAGAGAAGCTCAAACGCTCCATGCCGAATCGCGATAAGTCGTAGTGCGAAGCCATGGTAGCCATGAATTCAATACCGCAGCAAGAAGTGGCGAAGGGCAGTGGCCAAAGAGAATTTGCACGGGCCAAACCTACAGCCTTGTCGAGACTGGTTGCGAAAAAGCCTTGCCCCTCGAGGCCCTCAGGCTGGTATTCGCTTTTGATATCTACGTTGGTTGTCATGTCAATTGATTTTTTGAATGCTCATGAACGTTGCTTGATTGAAGAGGCTTGAAGGGGATTATTCCCACTTCAGAGCACCGCGGCGGATGATGTAGACAAGGCCCACAATCATCAACGCCATGAATGAGAACATTTCTATCAAACCAAACACTCCGAGTTCTTTGAAGTTCACCGCCCAAGGGTACATGAAAATAACCTCAACGTCGAATAGGACGAAGAGTATGGCTACGAGGAAATATTTGATGGAAAAGGGTGAGCGGGCATTACCCTGCACCTCAACACCGCATTCGAACGGATCGCTTTTCACCTGGGTCTTGCGCTTTGGACCGAGAAAGTGGGTGGCAAGCATGGTTGTAACAACAAATCCGAGCGCAATAACTGCCATAGCGATGATGGGCAAATATTGCGCGGCTAAAGAAGGTGATGATTCCATAAAAAAATTACCGGTACGGTTTTTTTGAATTGGCGGTAAAATTAAGCGGATGCCTAGTAAATAAAGACTAAACACCCGAATTTTTTCCGAGTTCAAATAGTGGATTTATCCGGGCGATTAGGGCTTGGTGTGGGTAAGCTTGAAACCCACGTCTGTTATACCCTCTAGTATGTCGGTGCGCATACCGTGACGAATATCGATTTTATAGCGCCCACCAAGCGGAAACTGCTTGGCCCGTTGATAGAGAAACTCATGATCATACAAGTTGGCAGTGGGGTTGCCAAGCCATTCACCTTGTTCACCGGCAAGGAGGCATTCTACCGTGTCAATCGATTTTTTGCCATTTGGGAACTCCATTTCTACGAAGAAGAAGATGTTGCTGAATGCGTAGTCTTCCCGGTTGCGCACATCGATGTAGAAATTGTGCAGCTGAATGGTGTCATGGGTTTCGAACTCGAAGTGAATAGGCTCGTTCGCACTCCATCCGGAAGCTTGGATGGGTTGATTGCCTTCGAATTCACTTCGGGTTTCGCACGACGCCAGAATCATGGCTGCCAGTATGCCAATTGCTAAAACTCTCATGCAGGAGGATTATTGGGAGCAGGAGGGGTTCCACCTTCGTTTCCTCTAGGTCCTCGACCACGTTGGTTTCTACGTCCGCCTCTACCACGGTTATCTCGTTCACCACGTTCGCCTTTGGGTTCATTAGTTCCACCTGTTGCAGGGTTTCCGGGCTGGGTTGGGTTCTTCAATTCTTTCTGTGGACGGTCGCCTCGGGGAGCGTTTCCTTCTCTCGGCGGTCCTTGCTTAGGGCGTTGCTGGCGCTCTTGACGCTCCGGGCGGGGCCCTTGTTCACTGCGTTCAGGACGCGGACCACGTTCGCCTCGCGGTGAACCACCTTCTTTTCGCTCTCCCTCCGGACGGGGAGGTCTGTTGCCGCGGTCTTGTGGCCCGCGGCTATCGTTATTCCTTCCACGATTTCGGCCGCCACGTGAGCGATTACGACTTTTATCGAAACGAGTCAAACTGTCTTGTCCAACTACTTCGGCGAAATCGGTTTCTTTTTCTACAGACTCTTCGATCATGAACTGATCGATATCTTCAATTTCAACTCCTTTCTTATTCTTTTCGATAATTTCCTTAACGGAATCAATGCTTAATGGGAATGGAGGTTCTCCGGGCTGCCCCTCGTAGGTAAAGAACATGACGCGCTGGAAAATATCAGTCTTGAAGTGCGACGCAGTTCCTTTCGGCAGGCGCAGACGAGTGTTGACGGAAGGAATGTCGCGCAGAGCCTCCACATATTGGTCTAGTTCGAAGTTGAGACAGCACTTCAGTTTTCCGCATTGACCTGCCAACTTGGTAGGGTTGAGCGACAATTGCTGATAGCGAGCGGCACTCGTGCTAACAGCACGGAAGTCGGTGAGCCAGCTGGAACAGCAAAGTTCACGTCCACAGCTGCCGATACCACCCAATCGTCCCGCCTCGTAGCGGTAGCCGATTTGGCGCATATCAATTCGAACACGAAACTCTTCGGCGTACCTCTTAATAAGCTCACGGAAATCGACGCGATCATCGGCGGTATAGAAGAAAGTAGCCTTGGTTTTATCACCTTGGTATTCTACGTCGCTGAGTTTCATCTCCAAGCGTAAATCACGCGCAATGGTGCGCGCACGCATCATCGTATTCTGCTCAAGCTTACGCCCATCCTGCCAGCGATTGATGTCGTCTTCGGTGGCTTTGCGCAGTACTTTCTTGATTTCGTAGTTGTCTTTGACATCTTTCCGCTTCATCTGAATTTTCACCAGCTCGCCTGTGATGCTAACTACCCCCACGTCAAACCCTGGTGATACATCCACGCAAATCACATCGCCCGCATAGAGTTCCAGGTTGCCGGAATTGCGGTAAAAGCCTTTGCGACTGTTTTTAAAGCGTACTTCTACAATATCGAACGGTTTCTGACCTTGCGGCAATTCCATGCCGGCCAACCAGTCAAAAACATCGAGTTTATTGCAGCCATAGGTGCCGCAGGCACCGTTATTTTTACATCCTCCGGGCAGCCCATTGGCACCGGAAGAACAACTTGAACATCCCATAATTAATCAAAGTAGGGCAGACACATGGGGTCTGCCGAGTATTATTCAACCTCATCTGAAGTAAACTCAAGTAGAGTTCTTCACTCAACATACAGGCTCAAAAATACGGAGGAAAAAGATTTACGGGATCGCAGAGTTGGTATTTCCCAACAAGCCCTGTTCAATTCAGGCTTCAGCCTTGCGAGTCAATAGATAATGCAGTTTGAAGGAAAGATCGGTTAGAACCAACTTGGTGTAAGCGTTTCTCGAAACATCGTGATAGGCTTCCGTTATCTCCTCCATTAGTTCCTCTGCGTTCAAATCATTGATAAACGGTGCGAATTTGTCGGAAAAACTTTTTTCGGAATGATTGAGGCGCACAAATTCAGAGCCAGCATAATTAAGCACCAAGTTCTGACGAATTTGGTCGAGAGCATAAGACAGGAAGTGTTTTTGGTCTTCCCGATTCAATTTGTGCATCTCGTCAGACCAACGCACCAAACCTGGAACATCCTTCTTGTAGCACATGCGCATCCAGTGCTGAAATTGAATCGCATAATTCTCATCCGGATTCTTGGCGTGCAATAGTTGGAGTGCTTTGTTCCAATCTCCGTGAGCGAAGTGCGCTATTTCTCCGGCTTTTTCTGAAGACGCGCCTAAGTTGAGTAGGGCTTGCTGCATGTCTGCATCATCCACTTTGGGAACATAAATAACCTGAACACGCGAAAGAATCGTTTGCAGAATATTCTCCAGGCTATTGGCGACGAAAAGAAAAATGGTTTTTTCCGGTGGTTCCTCTACAATTTTGAGAAGCTTATTGGCTGTGTCGGTTTTGAGGTATTCGGCCATCCAGATAATCTGGAATTTGTAGCCGCCTTCATAGCTTTTCAGCGTTAGATGCTGAATGATGTTGGAGGCTTCATAAACCGACATGATGAGCTGCTTGTTGTCTTCTGTAATCTCATTGCGCCATTCTTCAACTGTTGTATAAGGCGATTGACGCAGATGATTTCTCCATGGGGCAAGCCAATCGTTACAGGTCGTTTTTTCGCTGCCTTCACTTTTGTTGAAAAATGGAAAGGTATAGTGCAGGTCTGCAAATTGGTGCTGATCCATTTTTTTGCAGGTAGGGCAAACGCCGCATGAGTCGTTTTCGGTACGATTGGGACATGCGATATACTGGGCAAAGGCTAATGCAAGAGCTAGATTGCCACTGCCTTCCGGACCTAGAAACATGAGGGCATGAGCAATGCGTCCTTCTCGGAAAGAAGACGTGAGTCGTTCTTTCAGCACTGATTGTCCTATGATTTGAGAAAACTGCATCTGACTTTAGGAAGGCGAAAATACAACAGGTTGCTGCGCTCAGTGGAATACGGCATGCAGAACATCGAGCGACTTTATTTCACGCAAATTGTCGAGATGGAGTTTGAGATAAGTTACCAGTGCATAGAGCAATTGCTTGCGAATGGAGCTATGCAATTCCAGGGCTTGAGCCTGTGGCCACTCTAAATCGAGCAGACTAAACAGTATGTCGGATACAGGTTGTTCCAGGTAGTGAGGGTGCGTAGGACGCACACGAGTAAATTGAGCCTGCTGCAGATCGAAATAATCACCCTCGCTTTTACTTGGATAGAATCCATAGTATCGAGTTATTTCAATAAGCCACCATAAGTGGAAATTTTTGGCATCGATGGCATCATCGAGCAATAGAACTGAGTTTTTAAGGAAGAAAAACAGGCCGTCATTCGCATAATCATCGGCCAGGGTTTTCGCCAGCACCTCGTCCATGAAAAGGGTCATGGCCATTTTTACGGGATCGGTCGTGAGGTTGTGGAGGGGCGCAGCCAAGCGGGGTGTTTTAATCGAAAGAAACCTATTAACCTCCTGGTAATCAGTCTCAAATTCTAGAATTCGAAGCGGCTGGAAAAGGTGTTGCGTGGAACTTGTCGGTCGTTTTGAACTTCGGACCATGCAGCTTTTATAGCCCAGGTTGTTGCACAGGAGCTTGATAATGAGCTTGCTATCGCTGTAGCGTATGGTTTGAATGACGATGCCTTGAGTAGTAAGATGCATAGTTAGGTATACAATTCACACATAGAAGTTAAAATCTCTGCATCGGGTGTTGATTCTTTACAGGTATTGCCTTCACTTTTGAAGCGTCGTGAAACAATACTTTCGCTTCGGTAAAAGTAGCGAATTCAAATCGCGACAATTAAAAGAAACTAGGTAGTCGATTCTGACTACCCTCCGATGACAGAGCAAAGAAAACATCACCCCTGGTGATGTTTGTTTAAAGTTAGGTTAGGCAGGGCAACCCTCGGGTTGCCCTGTTGCTTTTTATATCCTCAGGTCTCAAAGGTCATTGAATACAGATGTTTCGGTTTGTAATCTTATCGTTTATGCTATTGTGTAACCTTTTACACTCACGTGGCGTAAACACGACTGCAATCATTAAAAACATGCAAAAACAAAAAAACACCCTGTCTAACCGAAACACAGCAAAAACAATGAAAACACTTTTCACTTCCCTATGCGTCACGATTCTGGCAACTGTCAGCTTGGCGCAAGCACCCGGAGGAGTTTCTTCCGGTCTGGTGGTTTGGCTTAAGCCCGACGCCATAGCGCCTGTTGCCGATGGCACAGTGATTACTACCTGGTCCGATGCAAGTGGTTTGGCAAACGATGCTAACCAGGCAACTGCAGCTGCCAAGCCGCAGTATTATAACAACGTCTTCAACGGACACGCCGCCATTCGAACCTCATCGACCCGATTTTTCAATGTCGATTTGAGCGATATTAATGATAACAACTATACCATCATAACCGTGAACATGCGTTCAAACAGCATCGGCTCTGTGATTGGTTTCACTGGCGCAACATCGTCAACCGGTTTGGCACTGGGTTATGCGGGCTCTACCGTAGCTCGTCACAGCCAATATGCCAACTGGGTGAACATGACGGTTCCCGCCAACAACGTAGCAACAGAATTGCCGGTTATCCTGGCTTGTCAGTTTGATGAGCTCGTTGGGAAAAAAATCTGGCGTATCAACGATGGTGTAAACACCAATCGCTCCGGTACCAATAAAACGAATTACTTATTGTCGGGTAGCGGACGTATTGGTCGCGGTATGGCCAACGATGGTTTTACCGGAAGCATTGCGGAAGTAATTGTCTACAACCGTATTCTTACAACCCTCGAGATGCAGCAAGTGAACACGTACCTTTCTGTGAAATACGGTTTGTCAGTGCCTGTCGCTGACCACCTCTATCCGCTCGATGCGACTCACCAGAACGACGTCTTCGGAATTGGCTATGAAACTGCCTTCGGGTTGAATCAGACAACTTCTGAGAGCGCGGGCATGGACGATATTCTGCGAATCAGCAATCCTTCTGATATCGATGATGGTGACTACCTTATTTGTGGTAACGACAATCAATCAGTCCTTTTCTCGGGCCACGCCGGCTCAAATTGCACCATTAAGTCAATCATGGCGCGCGATTGGAAATTTCGCCACATAGGTGATTTTGGAACAGTGGATCTCCGTTTCGACCTCACCGGTGTAACGGGCTTTAACCCATCAGAGCTTCGTTTGTTGATTGATAGCAATGGAAATGACCAATACGATGATGAAACTCCGATTGAAGGTACGTACAGCGGAACTTTTTTCACTGCATCCGGTGTGACGGTTCCAAGCGGCGCAAAGGCTACGCTATGTCTGGTGAAAAATCATTATTACGCTGTT
>JBIKSC010000129.1:0-7122 GCA_044348775.1 Flavobacteriales bacterium
TCTTCCCTTGGCACCATGCCGCAAACTCCTCGGGAGCATTTCGCCATGGTATACGGTCATAGGCCGGCTTGAATGCCTTATCAATCGTTTGCGGAAAATGGTAGATAATCATCTGGTAGAAGTCACGCCAGATTAATTCATTCAGCCACTTTTCGTTCAATTGCATGCCGATTTTCGCCAGCTTGCGAATGCTCACGGTTCCGAAACGCAGATGCAAACTCAATCGTGTGGTCCCTTGCAAATAGGGTAAATCACGTGTTTGATGATAATTCCGAATGATCTCTTCGGACAATATACTGGCCGGATACTGCGCTGAATCTGCAGCCTTCATTCCCATATTCTCCAATGAAATTAAATCTTCTGCCGTATATGTGCAGAGCTGCTCTTGTTTGGGCATGCTTTCAAATGCATCGAATGAATCGTTGGTCAGTTTCGATTTCCATTTCTTACTGTAAGGAGTGAAAACAGTGTATGGTTTACCGTCATCTTTCACAACTTCACTTTTCTCAAAAATGACGTTGTCTTTGTAGCCATGCATCACAATGGAATGCTTCTGCAACAGCTCATGAACAGAACGGTCTCGTTGCTGCGCATAGGGCTCATAATCACGATTGCAAAAGACGCCATCGACCTTGTACTCATTTATGATTTCCTGCCAAACTTGTAACGGCTCGCCGTAATACGTTTTGAGACCACTTCCCATTTCTTTCAGATGCGCATGAATGGATGACAGACATGTGTGAATGAACGTGAGTCGTTTGTCGGATTTGTCTGCTAGCTTGTCTAGAATTAGTTTGTCGAAAATGAAAATGCACAATAGAGGCTTGCCACTTTGTAGCGCCTTGCTAAGAGCGTGGTTGTCCTGCAATCTTAAATCACGACGGAACCAATGAATGGAAATGGCTTCTTTCACGAGTTTATATCATTTGCAAGCCAAAACAATGGAGTTAGTTAATCGTTCGCGCTTGGGTTTTCGCTCTCCTTAGTGGCTTCTTCCAACAGTTGCTTTTGATACAAAGAAGCATATGCTCCGTTTAGTGCAAGCAACTCTGCATGTGTGCCGCGCTCTGCTATTCGGCCGTGTTCTAGGTATATGATTTGATCAGCGTCTTTAACTGTTGATATGCGATGTGCTATCACAATACTGGTCTTGCCTTTCATGAGCGGTTTTAGTTCTCGAATGATTCGGTCTTCCGTATGTGTATCAACCGCACTCAAGCAGTCATCAAATAGCAGTATTTCAGGGTTCTTAATAATGGCGCGCGCTATGGATATTCGCTGTTTCTGTCCACCACTCAAATTAATACCGCGCTCTCCCAACAGAGTCAGATAGCCTTCGGGAAATCCAAGGATGTTGTCATGAACGTCGGCAATGCGCGCTGCTTTCACTATCGCTTCCTCAGAGGCACTTGCTCCAAATGTGATGTTGTTGCTAATCGTATCACTGAATAGAAACACTTCCTGTGGCACATAGCCGATGTTTTCTCGCAACTCATCGGAACGCAAATCGCTGATACACTCGCCGTGAATAGTTATACGCCCGGAAGTGGGAGCTATCATGCGGGGTATCAACTGTGCCAAAGTCGATTTGCCACTTCCGGTGCGACCGATAATGCCGAGCGATGTTCCCGGTTGTACCTCCAGATTGATGTGCTTGAGTGCCTGAATTCCGCTGTCAGGATAAGTGTAGCACACATCCTGAAGTCGAATAACACCCGCTTGAAAGTGCCTTGCATTTGGCTTGTCTTGTATGTCGGGTGTTGTGTGCAGGAACTCGTTGATGCGCGCTTGGCTGGCCTCCGCTTTTTGCACCAAGCTAGTGACCCAACCTACGACGGCGAAAGGCCAAGTGAGAATGTTCACATAGAATACAAACTGCACAATTACTCCTGGTGATAGTTCTCCGGCCATCACCTTCTGTGCCCCAATGTATACGGTAAGTATGGTGCTGAGCCCAACAAGTATAACAATCACAGGCATAAACAAGGCGTCAATGCGGACCAGTTGCAATTGCTTTTTTTTGTAATGTTCGCTTTCGGCAGAAAAGGTGTCGGAGAAACTTTTTTCCCTGGCAAATGCTCTGAGAACGCGGATTCCGGAAATACTTTCCTGAACAATGGCGCTCAGTTTCGATTGTTGCTGCTGAACCAGCTCTGTTTTTTTATTGATGGTTTTACTCACATAAAAAATGGCTACCATCATAAAAGGCAACGGTGAAAGTGTGTAAAGAGTTAGCTCAACATCAATACGAAGCATCACTACTGTGCACATAACCAGCAGAGCAATTAGATTGAGCGTATACATAACTGCCGGCCCCACATACATACGCACTCTATTCACATCTTCACTTATACGATTCATTAAATCGCCCGTGCGGTTGCGTTTGTAAAAACTGTAGTCCAACTCTTGATACTTCCGATACACTTCATTCTTGATATCATATTCAATATGTCGTGACATCACGATTAACGCTTGACGCTGATAGAAAAGGAAAACTCCTTTGATAACATACATGATCAAATACAGGACGGCCAGCAGAATTCCGATTTTGACAACGACGGCCGCGTAATTGTCGGGACTAAGCTCCACTGTGGGAATTTCATCTGTAAACCAGGAGGACAGGTGTTGAAACGTACTTGGAGCCGAAATTTCGACGGGCCCTGAAAGGGACTCTTTAACGCGAAGGGCATCGGCCAAAAAATCAATGCCGTCACGCACAACTACGGGTGCATAAACACTGAATACGTTGCCGAATACAATCAGAATAAAGCCCGCAAACAACCTTCCACGATATTTCCAGAAGTATTTGTTAAGCTGTGCGAGGTTTTTCATGAAGGGGCGAAGGTACAACTTCCTTAGAATTCGAAATTCCAAGTAATACTCGGTAAAATCGGGAAAAGACTAACCTGGTAGGCTTTTACTTGGAATACCCCATTCTGAATTTGGCCATCTGTTCCAAAATAGATGAAGTACGGATTCATGCGATTATAAAGATTGTAGACCGAAAAGTTCCAATTGCTTTTGAATTTGGGAGCCCGCACGGGAGCCTGCGGATCGACACTGGTTTTATGTCTGGAATGCTTCATATGCCAGGTGGCGGAAATGTCGGCGCGGTGATATGGAGCCATGCGAAAGTTGTTCCGCGGACCATACACATCTATGACTTGATTTTCGTAGAAATAACGTTCAATTGGAAGTGTTATGGCATTGCCGGTTGCGTATACAAACACAAATCCCAAATCAACGCGGGGATGAATTTTATAGTTGATTACAACACTTAAATCATGACGACGGTCCCAACGTGTAGGAAAGGTACTTCCTCCATTCAGTGATTCAAATGTTCGATCCGTTTTCGACCATGTATAACCTATCCAACCATTCAACTTTCCGGCTGCCTTTTTGAGAAAAAACTCTGCGCCATAACTTCTTCCCGAACCAAAAACCAGAAGATTATCAATGTTGTCGTTGAGGGTTTGATCCGGTTGTGCTCCCTCTTTGTATTCACTTTGATTCTGCATCGTCTTGTAGTAAAGTTCGATGCTGCTTTCCCATCTGTTCTCGTCGAAATTCTGGAAATAACCTGCGCTTATCTGATCACCGATCTGCGGCCGCAATACCTCCGTGCTTGGCAGCCAAACATCGGTTGGTAAGGAGGTAGGCGATAAACTCGTCAGGTGAATGTATTGGTAGTTCTTCATGTAGCCGGCTTTAATGCTGGCGTTCTTTCCCACTATCCATCGAAGATTCAGTCGGGGTTCAAAACCGCCGTAATCCTGAACCAAATCTCCACGTCCATAATCGATTGTCGAAGTCGAAACGCCCGAAGCAAGCGGTCCTGTTTCTGTTTTTATAAATCGTGTAAATGGACCAACGTGGGCGAAATACGAATAGCGAATGCCGGCATTGATGCTCAGGTTCTCGGTTAAATCGAATTCATCGAGCACATAACCTGCGGCCTCGTGCGAAAGCAAATGAACCTTGCTTCCTGTATCAAATTCGGTCTCGCCGCTTCGTGCATAAACACTGTTGGGCATGAAGTCGTGGTGCGTGTAGTCGATACCCCATTTCATACGGTGACGATAGTTGGGGTAGTAGCTCCATTGCACCTTGGCACCCAAGTCCCTGATACCGCTGGAAAGCGTGAATTCAAAACCTTCCTGTTTTGCACCAAAGGAGAACGCGTAGTTCGTAAAGGTTAAAATTGAATTCATGAAAAGCTTCGGCGTAATAACTCTGTTCCATCGCAAGGTACCTGTTGAATTGCCCCATGGAATGCGCGTGTTGAAATTAGTTTTCTGACTATTGAAATTAAAAACGTCACGCCCGAAATAACCGCTCAGGAACAATTGGTCCTTCGGTGAAATTTTCCAGTTGATTTTTGCATTGACATCATAGAAATAATAACCGGAACCATAGGCGTTTGCGGTTGGCTTGATGAATGGCTTTAAAAGAACATCGATGTAAGTGCGGCGTGCACTAATGATGAAGGAGGCTGTATCTTTTTTGATGGGGCCTTCCACCGTGAGACGCGATGAGATGGTTCCAATGCCGCCCTGGGCATGAAATGACCGCTGGTTCCCTTCTTTCAGCGAAACATCGAGAACAGACGCCAGTCTAGTTCCATAGTTAGCAGGGATACCTCCTTTGGTAAGCTCCAGATTTTTAACTGCATCGGCATTGAACACGGAAAAGAATCCAAACAAGTGCGACGCATTATACACCGTGGCATTGTCGAGGAGTATCAGGTTTTGATCCACGCCGCCACCACGCACATAAAAACCGGCATTTCCTTCACCGCTACTTTTCACACCCGGAAGCAAGGTGATGGTTTTTAAAATATCAATCTCTCCAAACAATACGGGAAGGGTTTTCACTTGGTCCATTTCTAAACCGATTTTACCAATGTCGGTACTTCGTGTGTTATCGCTTTTCTTGCCTTCAATTGTTACTTCGCTGGCTTGAATATTTTGCGGGCTCAGAAAACGATCCACCCGGATATCACTTGTTAAATCAATCACAAACTCTTGTGCCTCATAGCCCAAGAGGCTAAAACGCAATGTTTGCTTTCCCGCCGGTAGTGTTAGGGAATAGAATCCGTAGAGATTGGTAGAAGAGCCTTTGCCTTGTTCAACACTCGCTACCAGTGCACCTATCAGATACTCGCCAGTGGCGGCATCCTGAAGCGTGCCATTCACAGTGTAGGATGCCGGATTAGCAGCGGATTGTCCTAAAGCTGAGTAACTGATTAGTAAAAGGGCCGATATGACTTGTATGAAGCGCATATTTATCGTTTGCGAAGTTAAAAACCGACTGCATATTTTTTATTCCGGCAAAACCTTCGCACGTTTCAAACCATCGAGATTGAAAATTGTTTGATTGAGTGCGCTAAACGTAACTTCGCGATCCAATTGTTATGAATGCCCTAGCCCGCGTTTTCTTTTTGACTTTTACGAGTAGTCTTCTGCTTTGCGGCATTACGATCGCTCAGTATGAGGTAAAGACCGCCCAAGCTATCCGAGTTGAGACTACTCCCAAGATCGATGGTCTTTTGGATGATGAATGCTGGAAATCAGCTTTGCCGGCCGGTGATTTTGTCATGGACACACCAACACCGGGCATTCAACTTTCTCAAAGAACGGAGGTCCGCATTCTGTATCATGATGATGCCATTTACATAGGCCTCATGTGCTTTGATTCTGCTCCGGATAGTATTTTACATGAGCTGTGCGGACGTGATAAAAACTGCAATACGGACTATGCCGGGGTCATTTTCAGCTGTTATCGCGATGGTATGAACGGCTTCGCATTTTACAGCACACCGAACGGGGAGCAATACGATGCGCGCATAGACAATACCGGCGATGATCCGAGTTGGAATGCCGTCTGGTATTCGAAGGCGCGAATTGTCGAGAACGGGTGGTCATTGGAACTGAAAATCCCATATGCTGCTATTCGTTTTCCGGATGTGGATCACCAAGTTTGGAATATCAATTTTGAGCGCGATATCCGTCGCTCTCGTCATCATGGCTATTGGAATGGTGTTAATCCGGCCGTTGCCGGGACACTCACACAAATGGGTATGCTGGAGGGGATACATAACATAAAACCTCCCCGACGAATATTCCTATTTCCGTACACGTCTGCTTACTATAACACGGAAGGGCAGGAAGATGGATCGAATAACGCCTCATGGAGTTATAACTTCGGCTTGGACCTCAAACTGGGATTGAATGATGCGTTTACCTTGGATGCCACACTAATACCCGATTTCGGTCAAACTATTAGTGATCAGGAAGTACTGAATCTCACGGCTTTCGAGCTGCAATTTACCGAGAACAGACAGTTTTTTACGGAAGGCACTGAGCTGTTTTCAAAAGGAAACCTCTTCTATTCCCGAAGAATTGGCTTTGAACGCCCGCTGCGTTATTTCGATGCATATAGTGGCCTAGGTGTGAATGAGAAGGTAACGCAGAATCCCGCAAAGGATCAGATTATCAATGCAATGAAAATCTCGGGAAGAAACAAGAATAAATTGGGAATCGGGTTTTTTAATGCAGTTACAGCGCCTAGTGAGGCTGTCGTGCTGGATACTCTTACCGGAAGGACGAGAACGGTCAATACTTCTTCACTCACTAATTACAATGTGACTGTCTTCGACCAGGCATTGCCAAATAACTCCTTCGTTTCACTGATTAACACCAACGTCTTGCGCAGCGGCTCCGATTATGATGTGAATGTGACCGGCACTTCCTTCGAGTTTCGCGATAAATCCAACTCGTACAGTGTTTCCGGAAGCGGAGCATACACGCTGAAGACAGCGCCGGAATTCAATTACGACTTACCAGCATCAAGCGGGTTTAGAGAAGACCTTTCCTTGAATAAGATTAGCGGAAACTGGACTTCCTCAGTTGGGCAATGGATAGAGTCCGATACATATGATCCAACTGACTTGGGTTTTCTGCAGGCTAATAATTCAGTTGGCGGTTGGCTCATGAACGGTTATAGCATCTATAAACCCTTCGGCCGATTCAATCGCATGTGGAGTGACCTTACGTTTACCTGGGAGAATCTTTATGCTCCGAGAAGGTTTTCGGCACTGGCGTTTGAAGGCTCGGCCGGTAT
>JBIKSC010000130.1:0-7117 GCA_044348775.1 Flavobacteriales bacterium
GTCCAACCGCTGCACAATTGAACGTGCTCGACATGACGGGTAAAGTTGTTTTCACTTCCAATGAAAATCTGAACGGTGGTTTGAATTTGATTGCTATTGAAGAGGAACTCAGCGCAGGTGTTTATACAGTAGAAATTCGCAGTGGTGAATCGGCACAGACAACTCGTCTCGTTATTCGCTAGAAATAAAATTGCTATTCATAAAAACCGCCTTCCGATTGGGGGCGGTTTTTTTATTCGTTTGTCGAGACGCGGCGTGTTCAAATACAATGATTCGATTATCGCCTAGGGGGACGCATGGCCATGCGTCCTTACCACCAAAGAGTCGGAGGCCATCCATTCGCCACTCGCCACTCAATCATGATGATAACTCTCGCCCTTCAAAATCGTGTGTGCACGATACAACTGCTCTACAAGCAAGAGGCGAATCATCTCATGCGAATAGGTCATTTTTGAAAAAGAAATCTTGCCATTGGCGCGCGCATACATGGCTGCTGAAAAACCAAAGGCGCCACCAATGATGAGCACAAGTTGTTTCACCCCGCTGTTCATGCGGCGTTGAAGCATTTCAGCAAAACCACGGGAAGAAAAATGCTCCCCGTTTTCATCGAGCAGCAACACGAAATCATCCGGCTTAATTTGCTTCATGAGCACTTCACATTCACGCTCCTTTAAGATTTCTGAAGAAACTCCCTTCGCCGGAACATCCGGCAATTCCTTGTACTCAACCTTTGCGTAATGCTTGAGTCGGTCTTGATAAACAGCAATGCCCTCGCGCAAATACGAAGCACTTGTTTTGCCCAATGTTAGAATAACAATCTTCAAGCAGAATCAGAATTGAATCACTCGCGCTGATCGTCCTTGGAGTCGCGTATATCCTGTCTGCGAAGAGGATTCAATCCGTATTCGCGATAATGTTTACGCTGCTTATACACGTCGCACGCAGTGAAAATAGCCGCGCGCAATGACGACTCATCAGCGATGCCTTGTCCGGCAATATCGAAACAGGTGCCATGGTCAGGCGATGTGCGCACTACCGGTAAACCTGCTGTGAAATTCACTCCGTGTTCAAATGCCAATGCTTTAAAAGGCGCCAAACCTTGGTCGTGATACATAGCCAGCACCGCGTCGAAGCGCTTGTATCCGCTGCTTCCAAAAAAGCCATCGGCACCATATGGGCCATACACCATCATTCCCTTCTCGAATGCTTCACGCACAGCAGGAATGATGACTTCCTTTTCCTCTGTTCCCAGCAATCCGTTATCACCGGCATGCGGATTCAATCCCAATACGGCGATACGCGGACGGTTTACACCAAAGTCCTTCACGAGGCTCTCATTCATGAGTTGCAATTTCTCGAGAATACGCTCCTTTGTTATATGCTGCGAAACATCTTTCAACGGAAGGTGACCGGTTACAATTCCGACACGCAACGTATCGCTGACCAAAAACATGAGTACCTTTTCCGTGTTGGCGAACTTGGCCAAATACTCGGTGTGTCCAGGAAAATTGAACGATTCACTTTGAATCGTGTCCTTATTAATGGGCGAAGTAACAATCACATCAACTTTATTACTTGCCAAATCATCAACGGCAGCCTCCAGGCTTTTAAAAGCAAACATACCGGCGTCCTTGGTTGGCTTACCAAATTCGACAACACCCTTAAAGTCTTTCCAAACGTTTACGAGATTCACCTTTTTTGCAATTGCCTCACTTGCATTTGCAATCGTGTTGTATTGGAAATCCTCCACTTCAACCACTTTGCGGTGTGCCTTCAAAACCTCGGGATGTGCATAGATGATAGGTGTAATAGATTCAGCCATGCGTGGGTCTGCAAAAACCTTTATTACGGTTTCCAATCCGACACCATTTATGTCACCACTTGTTACGGCAACGCGTATTCTTTGCTCACTCATTCGATTGATTGGCTTAACAGTAATTCTTATGTATGAAATCGTACAACATGCGCACGCCTACACCCGATCCGCCCTTAGTGCGATATCCGCTCGCTCCGTTGCTGTAGGCCGGTCCGGCAATGTCAATATGTATCCACGGATAATCCGTAAAATGTTCTAAAAACTTAGCTGCTGAAATTTGTCCGGCGTATGCGCCACCCAAGTTTTTCAAGTCCGCTATATCACTCTTCATCTCGTCGCCATAATCTTTCCAAAGCGGAAACTGCACGGTGCGTTCCCAAACATGCATGCCGCTTTCAGCAAGCTGATCCATCACGTTGCGCTCGGCTGTGCCCATCACTGCACTGGCATACGTTCCGATGGCGCGTACAGCAGCACCTGTGAGTGTTGCCAAATCGATACACACTTCAGGATTGTATTGCTTCGCCCAGACAAGTGCATCAGCTAAAATGAGTCGGCCCTCGGCATCTGTATTAAGCACTTCTACTGTTGTTCCGTCGCTGATGGTTATTACATCCTGCGGACAAACTGCATTCATTCCGGGTCGGTTGTCGGTAGCCGGAACCAAGCCTATGACGTGCACAGGCAACTGATTCTTCGCAATAGCCATCATAGCACCTACAACTGCAGCACCTCCGCTCATGTCGCACTTCATTTCATCCATGCTATTAGGCGTTGGCTTTAAACTCAAGCCTCCGGTGTCGAACACGACGCCCTTTCCGACAAGCACGATTGGCTTTTTATTGCGCGCCTTCTCTGGCTTATATTCCATAATGGTGAAGGTTGGCGGGTCAATACTTCCTGCATTCACAGCAAGCAAACCACCCATCTTCTTGGCTTCAATTTCTTTCTTTCCAAGCACTTTCACACTGAATCCCGACTCCTTTCCAACCTTCTGCATTTCTTTCGAAAACTGCACCGCAGAGAGATAAGAAACAGGTTCGTTGATCAAGGTGCGTGCTACCAATGTTGCCTCTACCACATTCTGCAACGCCTCTGCATCCTTTGCGGCTACATACTTGTCAGCAATATGAATGGTATTCAGAGAATTCTGGCGCTTCTTCTTGTCTTTGAAGTATTTCAAAAACTGGTAATTCGCCAAAGCGATTCCCTCTGCAAGAGCAAGGGACAATTCCTTTTCACCTGTGAGGTTCGTGATACATACTTCTGCCGACTTTGCGCCATTCAATGATGAAAGCAAGGAAGCCCCCTTCATTCGCAGCTTCTCGAGGACTTCGGGAGTTGCTGCTTCTTTCTTGAGAGGCAGATAGTAATTGTACAAACCCAGCTCCTGGAGGGTAATTATATCCTTCTCGTGTTCAATTTCTTTTTTGAAAAACGATAGTTGCTGTTTATCGAGATCCGTGAGCTTCGAAAGCTCATCGCTGTAAAAAATGGTAATGCCTGATGCATTGAGCAATGTGCTCTTAGCCGATTTTATCTGTGTCATCCTTGCTTGGTCAATTAACTGCTCAAAGGTAATTAGAGCGACCCGCATTTTTCATGACCACAAGCAATCATTTACCACCAATATTATCCGAGTGAAGCAAGCTGGCATTTCTACGCAAACCATCGAGACCCTTTCGCTTCAGCGGCGAGCGCTTTGCCATTTGTGCAAAGACCTCTTCCGTTAAGTCTTGCCACTCGCCCGACGACATGTTGAGCAATTGTTGGCGCGGAGCAAAACGCGGCTCGGCATTCACTGCGGAAAATCGATTCCACGGGCAAACATCCTGACACACATCGCATCCGAAAAGCCAGCCGTCCATTTTCGAAATCCACTCTGTAGGCAATTCCTTTTTCAACTCAATGGTGAAATAAGAAATACACTTGCTGCCATCGACCACATAGGGCTCCACAATCGCATCGGTGGGACAAGCATCTATGCAAGCGCGGCATGTTCCACAATGGTCGGTAACGGGGCCATCAGGCTCAAGTTCTAAGTCAATTATCAATTCAGCGATGAAGAAAAAAGATCCCTGCCTTTTATTGATAAGGTTAGCGTTTTTTCCTACCCATCCCAAACCGCTTCTCTTGGCCCAGGCCTTATCGAGCACCGGCGCAGAATCAACAAAAGCGCGGCCTTCTATCTCGCCAATTTTTTCGGTCAGTTGCTGCATGAGCAACCTCAGTTTGTCCTTCACAACGTAATGGTAGTCTTCGCCCCACGCATACTTGGAAACCTTCAATGCACCCGCTGCAATGGAGTGTTGAGGATCCGGAAAATAATTGAAAAGAAAAGAAACAACCGATTTCGCTCCGGGCACGAGTAGCCTGGGGTCGAGACGCATATCGAAATGATTCTCCATGTAACTCATTTCGCCGTGCATCCCCTTGTTCAGCCATGCTTCGAGGTGCGGAGCTTCTTCGTTCAGAAAATCAGCTTTGGAGATACCGCAAAAAGAAAACCCTAAATCCAAAGCGAGCTTCTTAATCAGTTGCGCATTTTCTGACGCGCGCAAATCCATTTGCATTGCCATCAGAACAATTCTCCTGAGCGACTTCCTTTTAACTTGCCCAGATGCTTGTAGGCCTGTTCGGTAACCTGACGTCCACGTGGAGTGCGCATGATGAATCCCTCTTGAATTAGATATGGTTCATACACCTCTTCAATGGTGCCTGAATCTTCTCCAACCGCAGTAGCCACCGTATTCAAACCAACCGGACCGCCGTTGAATTTATCAATGATTGTATAGAGAATCTTATGGTCCATTTCATCCAAGCCGTGCATATCGACATTGAGTGCATTCAGTGCAAACTGAGTGATTTCCAAATCGCATTTTCCGTTGCCCTTTATTTGTGCAAAGTCACGAACACGTCGTAATAAAGCATTCGCAATACGAGGTGTTCCGCGACTTCTGCGCGCAATTTCGTAGGCTGCATCCTCCAGAATTTCCATACTCAATATATCGGCACTGCGCTGAACAATATCTGTGAGGGTGCGTGAATCATAGTACGAAAGACGGGCATTGATACCGAATCGCGCACGCAGCGGGGCGGTAAGTAAACCACTTCGCGTGGTGGCACCAATCAGCGTAAATGGATTTAGTTTGATTTGTACGGAACGTGCGTTAGGACCGGTATCGATTACCAAATCAATACAGAAATCCTCCATGGCAGAGTAGAGATACTCTTCCACCACGGGACTTAATCGATGTATCTCATCAATAAAAAGAATGTCGTTGTTCTCCAGGTTCGTTAACAGCCCTGCCAAATCTGCGGGCTTATCAAGCACAGGCCCCGAGGTGGTTTTAATATTGACACCCATTTCGTTGGAAATGATGTACCCCAACGTGGTTTTTCCCAAACCGGGAGGGCCGTGCAATAGAACGTGATCGAGCGACTCTTCGCGCAGCTTTGCCGCCTTCACAAAAATCTCCAGATTCTCTAGAACCTGTCGCTGGCCTGTAAAATCGTCGAAGGTTTTCGGTCGCAACACGCGATCATAATCCCTCTCCGGACTTTCAGCTTCGTCGTGTATATTAAATGAATCGCTCATGATAAATGCTACTTTGCCTATTCGGCCACATTATAATCTTTATAACGCCGATAAAGTTCGTCAAATATCAGCCTTACGCGCAACGCATATACAGGAGAAGTGAATTGTTGCTCGATACCACGATTGTTCTTAAGCATAATCCGATATCCCAAACCGACACCCACACCCAGCACTTTCATTATTTTATACTCGAAGGCCATTCCGGGTTCATACAGTACTACCCTGCCCTTTCTGAGAACTCCTTGGCCATCTTCTGTCTGATATTTCAGAAAGCTATTTCCTATTCCGATCTGTATGGGAGTAATAAGCTCCCAAGGGCCTCGCTGATAAAAGCTGTACTCAATAAACGGAGCCACATAGTTCATTCGGATATCAGCCGTTACTTCATTCTCATTTATAACTACGTTCTCCTGTAGTTCAGTAACAATAAAGTTGTAACCAATTCCCAGGCTAAGTCTTTTACCAAAATTCACCCCGGCCTTTATTCCCCGAACCTTTGTTGCACTGCCCGTGATAAATGAATTACGTGTATCGAATTTGAAGCTGGGCGTTACCTGCTGTCTGAAAACGTGTCGCAGCGAATCGCTCAGATTAAATGTTTGTGACGACGCGCAAAAAGCCGCAAACACAAACAAAACAGCAAGGAACCATACGCGCATGCTACAAAGTTATGCCTAAAAAAAGACCCGCCACAGGGGCGGGTCTCAATATCTATTCACACACGATTAGTGTGCGTGTTCTCCAGGTTTCATAGGAACAACCTGAGGCACGAAATCCTCTTCGTGTTCAGGATTGCTGTAGTCGTAAGCCCAACGGTGTACTTCAGGAATAGCACCTGGCCAGTTACCGTGAATATGTTTAACCGGAGTAGTCCATTCGAGCGTATTAGAAGCCCATGGGTTCTGTGTTGCCACCTGGCCATACTTCATGCTGTGGAAGAAGTTGAACAAGAAGAGCAATTGAGCTGCTCCACCTACGATAGCAAAACCTGAAATAATCGGATTCAAATCCATTACCCAATCCAAGAATGGGAACTCTGAGTAATCGTAGTAACGGCGAGGAGCACCTGCCATACCCACAAAGTGCATCGGGAAGAATACACCGAAACCACACACGAGGGTAAACCAGAAGTGAACATATCCGAGCTTGGTGTTCATCATACGGCCATACATTTTCGGGAACCAGTGATAAATACCGGCGAGCATACCGAAGATAGCCGACATACCCATTACAATGTGGAAGTGAGCTACTACGAAGTAAGTGTCATGCACGTTCACATCGAGCGCTGAGTCAGCGAGGATGATGCCCGTCAAACCACCCGTTACGAAGGTCGATACAAGACCAATCGAGAACAACATCGCAGGAGTGAAGCGAATGTTACCCTGATACAGTGTTGTGATGTAATTGAACGCCTTTACTGCAGAAGGGATGGCAATCAACAGTGTGGTAAACACGAATACAGAACCAAGGAAAGGATTCATTCCGGTAATGTACATGTGGTGGCCCCACACGATGAACGACAAGAAACCGATTGCAAGGATAGATCCCACCATCGCCTTGTATCCGAAAATCGGCTTGCGTGAATTGGTTGAAATCACTTCTGAAGAGATACCCAAAGCAGGTAAGAGTACGATGTAAACTTCAGGGTGACCCAAGAACCAGAACAAGTGCTGGAACAACAATGGTGAACCTCCTGTTACGTC
>JBIKSC010000131.1:0-7031 GCA_044348775.1 Flavobacteriales bacterium
AGCTCATGAAACTCAGTGGCAAATCACCGTCGATCAAAATCTGAAGGTTATCTCTGAAATCGCTACTGCCCTTCGAAGCGTCACCCACAACTACAACCAATACATCCAACTGCTGTTCGTGCAGTAAGCGCGCCATGACTAGCCCATCACCACCGTTATTTCCGGTTCCGCAAAAAAAGATATAACGACCTGCAGGCGCTTTGTCGACAAGCACCTCAGCACATGCACGAGCTGCAATTTCCATAAGCTCTGCAGATGAAGCGTAATGCTGCTTAATCGTAGTTTGATCCCATGCGCGTAACTGTTCTCGGCTGAATAGTTTCATGATTGTGATTTATGACTCCAATTTCCGAAATCAATCCTTTTTTAACGAAGCAAGTACGAAATACATTTCACATCGACCCGTTCGCAAGTTTGGTAAGTAGCGAAATCTCAGCCGATTGAGCCCGTTACTTTCACACGTTGGTATAATACGCCCAAGTACTCATGAGAACGTATCTTTTTCTGTTGACCCTATTGACTTGCTGCTTGAGCATGCAAGCACAGCCGCCTATTGCGCTCTACGACAACACTCGTTTGTATCGCGAGGCATTGGAACTCTTTGACCATGAAAAGTATGTGGCAGCTAAAGAAAAGTTTCAAGAGTATATCGCCCTGGAAAAAGACCCTCAGCATGCGCTGCGCATCAATTCCGAATATTACAGCGGCATTTGTGCATTGTATTTATTCCACAAGGATGCTGAATACCAACTGGAGCAATTCGTAATCGAACATCCCGATTCACCCTGGAAGATGCGTGCCTTCTTCGAGCTCGCAACATTCAATTATCAGAAGAAACAATACAAAAAAGCGCTGGAATGGTTTAAGCAAGTAGATGAGCGAGACCTCAACGCACAGGACAAAATAGAGATGCGCTACAAACGCGGCCACAGTTTGTTCGAAACAGGCGATGTGAGTGCCGCTCGTCAGGATTTTTTCGAAGTGAAGCAACAGGAAAGTGAATACCAAAAAGCAGCCATTTACTACTATAGCCACATTGCCTACGAACAAAACGATTTGCAGGTGGCCCTCGACGGGTTCAAACAACTAGAAGGTGATGCTTCTTTCAAAAGTCTAGTTCCTTACTACATCACCTATATCTATTACAAACAAAAGAATTACGACGAAGTATTGAAATATGGACCCGGTGTGCTTCAACAAGCGGAGGCGAATTCGACAAAACGCGTTCCTGAAATATCACGCATCATCGGTGATAGCCACTGCATGAAAAAGCAATACGCAGAAGCGATTCCGTTTTTAGAAACATACCACAAAGCGGCTACCGACAATGATATCACACGCGAAGACCACTATCAATTAGCATACGCCTATCACCGCAGTTCGCAATGGGAAAAGGCCATTAATGAATATCAAAAATGCACCGAGGGCAATGATGAGCTTCATCAAAAAGCGTCATACAATCTCGGGGAGTGCTATCTGAAAATGGACCAAAAGGAATATGCACGCAATGCATTCTCGGATGCCGCCAATATGTCGGTAAATGCAGAAATTCAGGAAGACGCTCTCTTCAACTATTCCAAGCTTGCTTTCGAACTTTCCTACAATCCCTTCCACGAAGCCATCTCAGCATTCGAAGACTATCTCAACAAATACCCCAACAGCAAGCGAAGAGACGAAGCATACGAATTCCTGCTCAACGTTTACATGCGCACCCGTAACTACGAGAAAGCACTGGCTTCGCTCGACAAGATTCAGAATAAAGACAACCGAGTAAAAGAAGCTTATCAGGTAGTTGCTTATAACCGAGGCGTTGAGTTATTTCAGGCAGAGAAATACGCGGATGCGGAAAAGTTCTTTGATCGTGTTTCAACTTATCCGGTCAATCCAACCGTAAATGCGGATGCCAAGTTCTGGAAAGCAGAATTAAGCTACCGTCAAAACGACTTCACGAAAGCCACACAACGTTACAATGCATTCATCAATGAACCGGGCGCTTATAACTCAGAGTTCTACGGCATTGCACACTACAGCCAGGGATATGCCTATTTCAAACTAGCCAATGCTGAAGAAAACGATGAAACAGCCATGGCATGGTACAACAACGCTAATACGGCATTCCGTAAATACATTGATGGCAGCCATAGCAAGGAGGCCAAGAAAGAAAGTGATGCATGCGCACGCGCAGGTGATTGTTTCTATGTGGCTAAAAACTACACACAGGCTATTCTGTATTACGACAAATCCATTGCACTCAACAAGGCCGGTTCGGAATACGCGTTGTATCAGAAAGCGATGTGCTATGGATACGATAGCCAGCCGGAGAAGAAATCGTGGGTACTCAAAAATCTGATTACTGAAAGCCCGAATTCGAAGTTTGAAATCGATGCCAAATATGAAATTGCAAAAACCTATTTGCAACAGGATCGTCTTGCTGAGGCAAAGCCTTACTTCACCGACATTCTGAAAAATCACGCTACTTCTGCGTATGCCAAACTAAGCATGCGCGACATGTGCCTTGTTCACGTAAAAGAGAATGATCAATCCCAGGTAAAAGCTTCATGGACCGCCATCAAGAGTAAGTACGGGAAAGACCCGGTAGTGTGCGATGCCTATCAAATCTGCAAGTCCATACTCATTGAAGACTCGGAGTTCCAAAATGACGCAGTAACTATTTGTGGGGCGAGTAAAAACGAATTGGAAGAGGATGTTTACCGCAAAGCGGTTAGTTATGTTCAAGATGGCGACTGCAATACCGGTATTTCCAAACTAACCGACTATTTAACCAAATTCCAACCGGCATACCACGCCATAGACGCCAGTTACTTTCTTGCTAACTGCTACTACGACAAGAACGATTACAACAAGGCCCTTGAATACTGTAACTTCATCATTGCTGCCGGAAGCACCAACTACAGAGAAGAGTGCCTTGTAATGGCTGCTACAATTTCTTTTAACAACAAAGACTACTCGCAGGCGCTCATTCATTATCGTGATCTGGAACAAGTAGCCGTTTCAAAAAACAACGCGCTGGAAGCTCAGATAGGCTTGATGCGCTGCAATTACTTTCTCAATGAATTTGCGGATGCGAAAATGTACGCAGACAAAGTGCTAGCTAATGACGCAACTCCTGAAGACATCCGTTATACCGCTCTGCTTTGGCGCGGGCGCATCCTGCATGTAAATGGAAGCTATAACGAGGCTATTAACGACTTAAAGGAAGTTGTAAAACGCGGAGGCACTGCAGGAGCAGAAAGCAAGTTTCTCATTGCAAACTCATACTACTCGCAGGAAGATTTTAAGTCGGCCGAAACAGAAATATTCCAACTCATTGAAAAATTCTCTGCGTTCGATGAATGGAAATACAAGGGCTTCCTCTTGCTGGTTGATGTGTACATATCACTGAAAGACTACTTCCAGGCGCGCGCTACCATCAACGCCATTCTGGAAAATGTAACAGAACCCTGGGTTATCGATGCAGCCAATGCTAAAAAAGCAACACTTGACCAGCTTGAGAATCCCGCGCCTTCAGAACCATCGGTAAATGAAGTCGAAATAGACCTGCCATCAACCCCGGAAAATCAGTAAGAACAACATGAAGAACATTCTTTCACTCTCGATATTCGTCTTGATATTCATGGGAATTCACTCCATGTCAGGACAAACAGACACCACAACAACTCTCGAATACGAATTCCAAATTGAAGGAAACCGACGACTATTCCTGCGTGATGCCAACAAGATTACGGTTTGGCCTCAAACCAAAGACAGCGTAGTTCAGATGACACGCATTCAATACACCACTCTGCCAACGCCAACCGCCATAACCATTGAACCGCGGCTCATTCCTGCAGCCAAGATCAATGTAGAAGAAAAACTCGGATACCTGTATCGCGGCTATATCAAAGCCGGCTGGGGCAGTTACAACACCACTCCGGTCGACTTCTATTTTACCGACGGACGATCCAAAAAAGGCACTTATGGAGTCCACTATCAATTGCTGCGTGGCGACGGTGTTGTGCTCAATGATGACGATCGCATTCCAGATCGATACAGCGAAAACCGCGCACAGGCTTGGGGAAAATACTTCTTCAAGAAAACACAAATCATTGGAAAATTCAACTGGGAAAGAAACGTTAATCACTGGTATGGTTTGAACCTGGATACAACCTACACCGGGCCTGAATTCGACAGTTTAAATATCTTCAACTTGCAACAACGCATGAGCACATTCGGAGGTGGTCTCTCCTACCTGAGCTATCAGCGCGACACAGGCGATTTTAACTTCAATGCAGACCTTGGAATGCGCAATACCAAAGACATCAACAATAACTCGGAAACTCACTTCAATGTGCTGGCTCACGGCCGCATGCTAAAGGACAGCACACTGTACATGGCTGACTTCGGTATTAATTACAACACGTTCGACTTTTTTGGCCCAAACCTGAGTGGAAACATGGACAATCTCTATGATGACTCAGGCAAAGACACCACCTTTGAGAACCGTAATTCAGAAAACGCTATTGTCAAAATTGTTCCTTCCGCTTCAACCACCTGGAAAGGGCTGCGAGTAAAGGTTGGAGCAGGCGTGTATTTCGACGTTCGCGGTGAGCAAAAGGGCCACTTTTATCCCTTGGCTGAAGCCAGCTACAGCATTCTCAATGGAACCATCGTACCTTTTGCTGGGATAAAAGGAAACATGGAACCTACGACATACCTCTCCCTCTACCGCCAGAATCCGTTTGTACAGTCTTTCCCTAGTTTGAAAAACCTGAATAACAAACTGGATGCGTACGTTGGAATAGGGGGTGCAATATCTCAAACGCTCAGCTATAAAGCCGGATTCAACTACCGCAGATATGGCAATTTCGCTTACTTCATCAACGACAGCATTACATCTACTGCTAACCGTTACTACACATGGGGCAATGTGTTCACTGTAGCATACGAAGACCTAACCAGCTATAACCTGTACGGAGAACTGGCGCTTTATGCCGGCGAAAAATGGAAGGCAAATGGTCGAGTTGACTTCTTCAAGTATCAAACCGACACATCAAATTACGCCTGGCATCAACCCGGCTTGCGCATACTGGCCAACGGACAATACAACCTGAAAAACAAATTCATCATAAGCACTGACATTTTCTACATCGGTACACGTTGGGCCAAATCAAACGTGCCCGTGTTTGGCTATGATGAAATAAACCAGGTCACGAACGGAACACAAATCAGCTACGAGTACAAGCTAAAAGGCTTCCTGGATGCCAACTTCAAGGTGGAATACCGTTATAACAAGCGACTATCGGCTTGGGTACAACTCAACAATGCTTTCGGCCTGAAGTACCAGCGCTGGGGTAGCTATCCCGTGCAACAGGTGATGGCAACGCTTGGAGCTACATACGCTTTCTAAGGCTGAGGGACTAGGGACTGGGGACTGGAGACTGGGCCTCAGGCTATCTATTTAGCCCATAGATTCAGCCGTTGGAACAGAATAAAAAATGCATAACCAAGACCGTCATTTCGGAAACGAAAAACGGCAATCCGGAAACCCATTGATTTTGTAGTAAAATCGCGCCCTTCGGAGTAGTCACCAATTGTGAAAAAATAGCTGTTTTTTCACGCCTTTCCATGGCCCTTTTGGCTATTATCCGACGTATATTCGTGCACCCAAAAAAAAGCCGCTTAAATCCGGTTTTTTCGAGGGTAAATCACCTCAACTCAAATTCGTATTAAAAAGTGGAAGAAAGCACAGTTATGAGCGAAGAAACCAAGTTAGCAACGGGCTATACAGCCGCCAATATTCAAAGTCTGGAAGGAATGGAACACGTGCGCATGCGTCCGTCGATGTACATCGGCGATACAGGCGTTCGCGGATTGCACCACCTTGTATATGAAGTAGTCGACAACTCCATCGATGAAGCATTGGCCGGCCATTGTGATACCGTTCACGTGAGTATCAATGCAGACAACTCCATTACCGTAAGTGACAACGGCCGTGGAATCCCCACCGACATGCACGAGAAAGAAAAAGTATCTGCATTACAGGTCGTAATGACCAAGATCGGAGCCGGTGGTAAATTCGACAAAGGATCCTACAAAGTATCGGGTGGTCTGCACGGTGTTGGTGTGAGTTGTGTAAACGCACTTTCGACCCACTTGCACGCTACTGTTTACCGCGATGGTAAAATAACAGAGCAGGAATACAGCATCGGAAAACCATTGTACGCCGCTCGTGAAGTGGGCCCAACCGATAAGCGAGGCACCACGGTTACTTTCAAGCCGGATGATTCAATATTCGACATCACCGAATACAACTACGTAACACTTGCAACGCGTTTGCGTGAATTGTCTTTCCTCAACAAAGGCATTAAACTGACTCTTACCGACAAGCGCGAGTTGGCTGAAGACGGAACACCGAAGTCCGAAATTTTCTTCTCGGAAAACGGCTTGGAAGAATTCGTGAAGTTCCTCGATGAAACACGTCCACCCATCATTCAGAAAATCATTCACATGGAGCGCACCGACGGAGACATTCCCGTTGAAGTGGCCATGATTTACAACGATTCATTCAACGAGAACATTCACTCGTACGTAAACAATATCAATACGCACGAAGGCGGAACTCACCTCAGCGGTTTCCGTCGCGGTTTGACCACCACACTGAAAAACTTTGCAGAGAAAAGCGGTTTGCTCGAGAAACTGAAAATCGAGATTTCACCCGATGACTTCCGCGAAGGATTGACTGCTGTTGTGTCGGTGAAAGTAGCCGAACCCCAGTTTGAAGGTCAAACCAAAACTAAATTGGGTAACAAGGAAGCAGTAGCTCCGGTGAGCCAGGTGGTGAGCGAAATGCTTGAAGCCTACCTCGAAGAAAACCCCAGTGATGCAAAACAGATCGTTCAAAAAGTAGTGCTTGCCGCACAAGCTCGCCACGCAGCTAAAAAAGCTCGTGAAATGGTCCAGCGTAAAGGCGTTGGCGGTGGTGGCGGATTGCCCGGCAAACTCGCTGACTGCGCTGAGAAGGACCCTAAAAA
>JBIKSC010000132.1:0-7022 GCA_044348775.1 Flavobacteriales bacterium
AACATTACCGAAAAATTTCAGGATCGAAAGATTTTCAACGCATTTGAATTTGTCTTTGAAGGAGTCGATACAACGCATGAGAAGCCTTACCTGCCTGTGTTTATGACCGAGTCGCTTTCAGACTTCTACTTCAAACGAAACCCAAAGCTTTCGAAGGAGGTGGTGAAAGCAACTAAAGTGAGTGGCGTCGAAAACGAGTCCATCAACCAGTTTTTGGGCGACATGTACCAGAACATCAATGTGTATGACAACGAGCTGGTGGCTTTCAGCAAGAGCTTCACAAGCCCGCTATCAACCTACGCACTCGGTTTCTACGATTATGGACTTGTAGACAGCGCCACCATCGACGGTAAGTGGTGCTACAAGCTGCAGTTCTTTCCGCGGCGCAAGGCTGAGTTGCTATTCTTCGGTGAAATGTGGATAGCAGACACATCGTTTGCCGTCAAGGAAATTGAAGCCACCATTGCAGAGGGCGCAAACATTAACTGGATAAAGGACTTCAAAGTAAAACAGACTTTCAACGAAATTGAATCGGAGGTTTGGATGCTCACACAGGATGAGCTCGTGGTCGACTTCAACGTGTCTGAGAAGAAGCTAGGGGCATATGGACGCAAAACTTCTTCCTACCGCAACTTCGTCATCAATAAGGAGCGCCCGCAAGAGTATTATGAAGGCTTTAGTGACATCATCGTCAAGGAAGATGCAAGTGATCACGACGATGCCTATTGGCAGCAAGCCCGGCACATTGCACTTACAGCTAAGGAAGAGCGCATTTACCACATGGTAGACACGCTTAAGAACCTTCCTCAGTTCGTGACGGTCTCGAACATCCTGAACCTTTTTGTAAATGGCTATAAAGTCATCGGTAATTTCGAATTAGGGCCTTATTACACATTCTACAGCTTCAATCCGATTGAGGGTAACCGCCTGCGTTTCGGCGGTCGTACCAGCAATGATTTCAGTAAGAAGGTTATGCTGGAAGGATATCTTGCCTATGGCTTCAAAGACGAGCGCTTCAAATATGGTGGAGGTGCTACCTGGGTGCTCAACAAAAACCCGCGCATGGCGGCGAATGTATTTGCCAAGCGCGATATGGAGCAGTTGGGACAAGGGAACGGTGCGTTCCGACAAGACAACGTACTGTCGTCACTGTTTAGAAGGAATCCCGCTAACAAGCTGACAGATGTAACTGAGCTCTCGGGTTATTTCGAAAAGGAGTGGCTATATGGCTTGCAAAACAGAGCCATCTTCAAACATCGAGTGCTCAAACCCGCAGGAAGCAATTTCCGTTACGTGCGCTTCGAACCCGAGATCAATGCTGAAGAACAGGTAAACTATCTCATTACTTCAGAGGTTGGTTTATATACCCGCTTCGCATATAAAGAGAAATTTGTTTACGGCGAATTCGAGCGTATTAGCCTTGGCACGAATTACCCTGAACTCGAATTGCTCTACAGCTACGGAATACCGGGTTTGATGGGTGGCGAATTTGAGTATCACCGCGTTGGAGTTCGCCTCTCAGACAAGATGCGTTTCGGTCCTTTTGGCTATCTCAGACTATCTACCGAGGCTGGCAAAATCTACAATCCACTTCCGTATCCACTCCTCATGATTCATCAAGGAAATGAAACATTCTTTTACGACGAGGGGTCATACAACACCATGAACTTCTTCGAGTTTGTGAGCGACGAATGGGTGAGTGTGTGGGCGTCCTATCATGCCGATGGCTTGTTTCTGAACAAAATCCCCATCATGCGTCGACTGAAATGGAGGGAAGTGGCCAGCGCAAAAGCCGTTGTTGGTGGTTACGATATGCGGAACGACGCCATACTATCGCGCGACGTGAACGGCGATGGAATACCTGACATTTATACGCTTAGCAAACCCTTTGTCGAGGCGGCCGTTGGGGTAGAAAATATCTTTAAGGTGTTACGCATCGATTTCATTTGGCGTCTCACCTACCTCGATAATCCGAATATTGTGAGATACGGCCTTCGTGCAAAACTGCAGTTCGAGTTTTAGCCCTCTGGGTTTATCTTCGTGCCCATATTTCGCTATCATGTCTACCTTCAAAGCTCACATCAACATAATGCCACTTGAGGCATTGCTCGATCCACAAGGAAAAGCCGTAACCGGCTCTATGACCAACATCGGTTTGCCTGAAATCAAGAACGTTCGTATCGGTAAGCATATCACGCTGAGCATCGACGCTAAAGACAAAAAGGCGGCAGAGGGCATGGTTGAAGATGCTTGTAAAAAACTCCTGTGCAATGAAATCATGGAGTATTACTCCTTCGAGCTGGAAGAGGCGAAGTAAAGACGTAATAAGTCTGCTGCGTCTTGGTCGTTACCTTGGCTTAGAGAGCTGTTAATTCCTTAACCTACAAAAGCAAGCGCTGGTAACTTTTATTAATGAACGTCAATTCTTTGCGTTTTTCCAAGCGGTAAGACTATACTGTTTGTATCATCGATAATACAAAGCTCGAGATAGTATGTGCCCGCTGCGGAAGGTGCATGAACGACGATGTGCTGACGAAGCGACTCTTTCCAATCACACATGAATGGGGCTAATACATGGTCATTTTTAATGATTTGACCATCCGCGTTTTTCCAGACATACACTATACCCTTATCTCCATTAGTAGTTCTTGAAAAAACGGTCTGAACACTCTTATTGTACAACTCAACAAGTACCTCAAACTCAGCATTGGATTTAACGCGTGAGGGGGCAATTATCCAATCAACTTCCATGTTTTTAGCAGTGAAAATTTCTGCGGTGTTTATGGAGTCTGTCTGCGCGCATCTCCATGGAGTGGGGCGAGGGTTAAAATAAAATGGGTTAAGCGCGCTTAATGGCTCTTTCCACCCACTGGTTGCAAGCAAGAACTCGGATGGCTTAGCTTCATTGTAAAAGTCATCAGGCAACACTTCTTGGATAAAGATTTGTTTTGTAGAGTCTTTACCCATTCTGGCGCTCATCAATAACGACTCACAATTCATTGTCCAATCGTGTCCATTATTTCTGTTGGAAGATATTGCCGGAAAGTAATGGGCCTTCTTGAAAAACAATACAGTGGCATCCCATTGCCTCGTATTGTAGATAGCGGTTTGCAACAAACGGAATCGCCTGTCTACAGTTTTTTGCCCATAATTGAAAAGGTAGAATACATGCCAGGCGCAAACAAGCATTAAGCCAACCAGAAGAAATTTTGACGCATTATTCCATACTGGAATGAGCAATGCAACCATACCGAGTGTGAGTGGGAAAAGATAGCGCTCGAAAGGTTCGAAGGTTGAGGGATAGAGTTTGCCGTAATTCAGCACAACGATAATCACCACGCTTGCCGCATAACCAAAGCAAATAATGGCTTGTAGCTTCAAAGATCTTCGCCACAGTAGAGCAATACCGGTAGCTGAAAAAAATGTGATTCCTACAAACGCCTTTGATAAATCAATGAGGTATGGGAAATAAACGAAATGAGTTAGAGTTTCTGCCCAACCTAGTTGTTGTGAAGTGGTTTCTGCCGCCACTCTATCGTAACCATCTAAAAGTAAAAAGCGCAACACTGATAAAAAACAAAGCACAATTACAACAACGAGATAGGTGTTCTTCCGCCCATTTGTAACAAATAACATAGCAGACAAACTCAGCAGGGGCAATGCATACAAGGGGTGGGAGCACAGCAGAAACCAAGCGATCCCCAACAATACTCCCCACAATAACAGCGACTTGTATTCTCGCCGAATCAGATAGTCGAACAATAGAAATACCGGAAACGCCAGGAGTAATTCGGAGACCGGATTAAAGTAATTCCATCGAATGCCGAAGAGATAGACAAGAACGACTGCTATGGCGTGTGGTTTTGATTTTAATAAAACACCGAAACAGAAAAATGAAATGGCGATCCAAAGGAATTCTGCGACACTAAGGCTGTCTATGACCCACGCTAGGGGTGCATGCATTTGAACTAATAACACAGGAAGCCACTCTATGAAAATTGAAGAGGGGCGCCCGTGTACAATCAGGAAATTTTCACGATTTATTATTTGCAACAAATAGTATGACGCATCACCATAAATCCGCTCTTCTCGGTAAATGAATGCAGCCACGCCTAGAGCTAGCATTAAAAGCGCCGAAAATGGCCACATCCATTTCTGAAACAGGGAGTTATGTAACGTCTTACTCATTTTCACTACTTTAATCTTGGAACCGCTAAATCGTGTTGTTATTTAAACACCTCGATGGTGCTTTCCTGTTGGGTTGAAGAGAAGCTCTTAAAACCGCACATTCCGGTCTGCAATTTAATGTGAACGCGCAACAATCGTGAATTCAGTTCCAGGGTCACTTTAGCGATTACAAAAGTGATTAGTTATTATTTCTGACGCTATCGCGGAGACAACGCTAATTGCTCCGTGCGACCTGACTCATACTACTGAGTTTACACTGTTCTTCTTTTATTAAATTTGTGCCGCGCGGAGACACCGAAAATTCTATGTGAGAGTGAAGAATGTTGTTGCCAAGGCAGTTTGATGGTCTTCATCCTAAATGTACGAACCGCACCCATGAATCACACCACTCCATCGATGCAACCACTATTGCAGAAAATTGCTAGCATCATTATCCTGTGCCTCGTTTGTGCATCTAATATGCAAGCGCAGGCCTGGGAATTTCTTACCCCCATAAAAACCAACAGCGAGGTGCGCGGTTGTTCGTTTCTTGATGAACAACGAGGTATCGCAGTAATTCTCGCTGCGAAAAAAGTATTTCGAACCATGGATGGTGGTGAGACATGGGAGAATATGTGGACCCCGGCAATTACAAGTAACCCCAATGATGTGGAATGGGTAACAGAAAATCTGCTTTTCATTGCAGCGGGTAATGGTGATTTGTATCGCTCATTGGACGGCGGAAATACGTGGGCCAACATGAATCCGCCTACTACTTCGTGGTTGTACAACGTACATTTCATCAACGAGACAACGGGTTTTGTGACAGGTGAAAGTGGCACCATTCTCAAAACGACCGATGCCGGTGCTACCTGGACACTCATTCCAGCCGTAACGACCAGCCGCTTATATGGAGTCCATTTTACGGATGAAAATACTGGGTTTATTGCAGGTTGGAATGGTACTATTCTGCGCACAACTGATGGCGGTGATTCGTGGTCGGTCATCACAACTACTATTACGGCGAGCCTTCAAGATGTTCACTTTGTTGACGCCAACACGGGCTTCATATGCGGAGGAGTTATCGCAAAGACAACTGATGGCGGACTCACCTGGAACACGGTATACTCTGCTGCCAACAATTACTTCTATGTCATGAACGTGAGTGCCAACGGACAAGGTTATGCTGCCGGTAACATGGGTGTTTTCGTTAAAACTACCAACAGCGGACAGACATGGCAAAACCAAACTGTGTTGGGTGATGGTGATATTTTTTGTGGAGATCACGTGTCGTCGACCTCAGCGTATATGATGGGTAAGCTGCAAATCCACAAGAGCACGAATGATGGTTCGTCGTGGTCAGTGATAAAAAATGCAGCGCCCGGGGGAGGTGTTACCGCCTTGCAGTTTTTGTCGGACACACAAGGAACCGTTGTTTCATTTGCATCCGGTGGAACCTTCTATGGCGGTATTGCACAGACGTCAGACGGCGGAAGGCTCTGGAATATCCGCCAAACCTCCACGACCGGCGGTTGGTATGCCGTTGATTTCCCAACACCTCAGGTGGGTTATGTGCTTGGCACTACGAACCTGGGCAAAACTACCAATGGCGGCACAACATGGACCTACAGCACTTCGCCCACGCTCACAGCTACCTGCCTCGAATTCATTGATGCACAAACAGGATTTGCAGGTGGTTTTGGTGGAGCCTCAAACATTTGTAAAACAATCAATGGAGGAACTTCTTTCACATGTGGTACCAACATAGGCGCCAGCGATATTCACTTTATCGATAGTCAGCGCGGTATAGCTGTACGTTATGTACAAGCCGGTGGCGACACGTACTACAAGACATTTGATGGCGGTAATACGTGGGAATATCACAATGGCGTCATTGGGTCAAACATTTACTTCTATGACGACAGCCTCGGTTTTGTGGGCAGCAACAGTGGTGTTTACCGCACACTGAACAGCGGTGAAACTTGGGATTTCACATTCGTAGGCGGCGGCCTCATTCTCGACATCAAATTCTACAGCGAGAATCTTGGTTTTTGCGTGAGCGAATATGCTGACTTGTATAAAACAGAGGATGGAGGTGATACATGGACGCTCCTCCTGCAAAATAATCTCAGCAACCTAGGAGCATCGACTGCGCATTTCACCGACAACTATTGCTACATCGGTTCGGGTGGCGATATGTACCGCACCGAGCTTGGATGCGGCACATTTGAGCTGGGCAACATCACCGGTGATCAGGAATGGTGTGAAGGTGTTTATGGACAACTGGTGTGCGAGCAAGTTGCAGGAGCCATCAGCTACGAATGGCAATTGCCCGAAGGTTGGACCGGCGCGGAAAATGATCGCATCATTCAGCCTTTGCCAAACGCTAACGGAGGCCTTGCTTCGGTAACCGTCACCAATGCATGCGGTCTCACCGACTCTGCCAGCATCAGTGTAAGCGTTACCGAACGTGTCGATAGTGTGTATGCTATTATCGGACCTTCTCTGTTGTGCGCAGGCGCGAGTGCTTCTTATAGTGTGACAGCTGATGTGAATGCAACCGACTACAACTGGCAAACAACAGCAACCACTTCGTTGCTCAGCAATAACACAATTGAGATAATTGCAGGAACGCAAGACT
This sequence comes from Flavobacteriales bacterium, assembly GCA_044348775.1. GTDB lineage: Bacteria > Bacteroidota > Bacteroidia > Flavobacteriales_D > Sanyastnellaceae > JAIBBG01. Next base: position 6,809 of record JBIKSC010000132.1, read on the forward strand.
TCTTCATCAGCGTTCAAACAGAGAACGATTGCGGTGTGAGTAACTACACCGCGCTTACCGTTTCAGTGCCCGACATCAATACATCGCCTGCTAATTTCAATGGCGATTGCGTAGTGAATGATGACGACATGCTGATGCTTCTTGATCAATATGGCTGCTGGAATAATTGCTCGTCGTTTGATCTCAACAACGATGGCTACATCGGCGTCGAGGA
>JBIKSC010000133.1:0-6989 GCA_044348775.1 Flavobacteriales bacterium
CTCTTCTTGCCTCACGGCTACGAAGGTCAGGGAAGCGAACACAGTTCTGCAAGATTGGAGCGATTCCTTCAATTGTGTGCTGAGCTCAATATGCTTGTTTGCAACCCGACAACCCCTGCCAACCATTTCCATTTGATTCGCCGACAAGTTCGCGCTTCGTATCGCAAGCCGCTTGTGGTGATGACACCTAAGAAATTGTTGCGCTATCCGAAGGCCGTGTCAACGCTTCAGGACATGGCGAAAGGTCAGTTCCAGGAAATCATCAACGATGCTTCCGTAAAAGCGAAAGAGGTGAATACCATCGTGCTTTGTTCCGGTAAAGTGTATTACGACATTCTGGAGCAAAAAGAAAAACGTCAGACCGGTGCAGACATGGCGGTGGTTCGTTTGGAGCAGCTATACCCGCTTCCTGAAGACCAGCTGCGTAGCATCATTGCTGAATACAGCAAGGCTAAGCGAATCGTTTGGGCACAGGAAGAACCTGAAAATATGGGGGCCTGGACCTACATGTTGCGCTCGCTGCGTGATTTGAATCTCGAAGTAATTGCGCCGCCGGCATCAGCTTCGCCGGCTGCGGGTTCACCGAAGGTTCATGAGAAGCGAATGATAGCCATGATGGATCGATTGTTCAGCTATTCAGCCGTTAAAGCCTAAGAGACGCAATCTCCTTTGCGAATTCGTTGTAGTTCTTCTCTGCATTGAAGAGCTCCTCGTATCGGGTGCGAGCGTTTCTGCGCATCGTTGCCATTTGCTCCGGATTCGCCATGAAAAGCATCAAAGCTTCATCGATTTGTTCGTTTGTAAATTGAACGGGAAGCTCGACACCGTTGTATCCATTGGTCACTATTTCCGGCACACCATATACAGCAGTAGCAATAACGGGTATGCCATGAGAAATAGCCTCCATAATAGAAACCGGAAGACCTTCCACGATGCTTAAGTTCACCAAGCAATGCACAGGCTCCTTAACATAGAATGCTCGTACATCCTCATTTGAAGTTTGTCCGCGGCATTCAAAGATCACACGATCGGAGTTTATAGATTTCAGGGCCTGTTCACGCAGCGGACCGTCGCCAAAGTGAATCCAGCGCGCAGGTTTATTCAATCGCGATAATGCCTCTCCCAACAAATGAATGCGCTTGTTGTCGTCGATGCCCGAGCAAGTCACAAGGGTGAATATCTCATCGCCGGGCTCGGGTCCAAGACCGCCATCAAGCACGCCCAGGTAGCGAGTTGCAATACGATCGGACTGCACTCCCCTTTCCTGCAAATGCAACAGGCCATGGCTCGAAATGGAATAGATCATGGAAGCGTTGCCCTCCTTCAAACATCGGAACGGCGGCACCGAATGTTCATCGCGCAGCAAGCCCCAATCTTCGTGATACAAGTCGACAGAATGCGCTCGCGTGATGAAGCCTTTGATGCTTCCTCTTCTTTTCAATATTCCTAAACAAAGCGCCGAAGCGCTCATCCAGTAGGAGTAAAACAACACGTCACTTCCGACAACCCCCTGTTTACGCTGCCATGACATGAGCATTTCACCCAAGGCATACTGTGTTGCATAGATGGAGTAAAAACGTCGCCAGGCCTTCAGCTGATACCATTTACGCTTGGAACAAAGCCATTCGCCTATGAATGCACCCACAAATGAAAGAACCACTTTATGTCGGGCAGCCGAAACAATTTGCCGGTTCAAATCGATTACCTCAACGCCCTTAGGCAAGTCGAAACGAATAACATCCTTTTTTTGGTAATGATCGTGCGGGTATATGAAGACCTTATCAAACTGACGGGCCAGCGCCACAAGTTCATGGGCAACGTATTGCTCGCGCCATTGATAAGGAAACTGCTTCGTCAGAATAACCAGGTACTTCATGAGAATGCACGAAAGTAAGAATAAACACACCGGCAGTATGGAGAGAATTCATAGCGTTTATCGGTGAGAAACTCATGCTGAAAAAACGAAGCCTACATGGTGCATTTTCATGAATTCTAATGCAGATTTGCGGTGGCTTTTCGAGGTTTCTTTTTTTGAAAGCCGCAAACTTGATTTGACATGTCCAAAATTGAAGTGAAAGTTCCCTCTCCGGGCGAGAGCATCAGCGAAGTAATCATTGCCAACTGGCTGGTGAAAAACGGCGACTACGTTGAGAATGGTCAGGTAATGGCCGAGATCGACAGCGATAAAGCTACCCTCGAATTGGCGGCAGAAGCCAGCGGCAGTATTCAAATCGTCGCACAAGCGGGCGACACGGTTGCGGTTGGCGGCGTGGCATGCATCATCGATACAGCAGCTGCAAAACCTGCAGGTGCTCCTGCGGCCCCGGTGAAAAAAGAAGAGCCTAAAGCAGCGGCAGCAGCGCCTGCGCCTAAAGCAGCTGAGAAAGCTCCGGCTGCTTCATACGCCAGCGGTACTCCATCGCCGGCAGCGGCAAAACTGATGGCCGAGCAAGGCGTAACAGCATCGCAGGTAGCAGGCAGCGGCCCGGGCGGACGCATCACCAAAGGCGATGTACTTGCAGCCATGGCGGCCGGTTTCGACACGTCAAATGTTGCACGCCATAGCGGAGCACGCACCGAGCGCCGCGAGAAAATGACCAACCTGCGCAAGAAAATTTCCGAGCGCTTGGTAAGTGTAAAAAACAACACCGCCATGCTCACCACCTTCAACGAGGTGAACATGAAACCTATCATGGACTTGCGCGCTAAATACAAAGACGTATTCAAAGAGAAACACGGTGTGGGCCTCGGCTTCATGTCGTTCTTTACCAAAGCATGTGCTGAAGCTCTCTTCGCATTCCCGGCAGTAAATGCGCGCATTGAAAACGGAGAAATCGTTTACCACGACTATTCCGACATAGGCATTGCCGTATCATCGCCGAAAGGTTTGATGGTGCCTATTGTTCGCAACACTGAAATGATGGGTCTGGCCGATATCGAGCGCAGCATTGGCGAACTCGCTAAGAAAGTTCGCGACGGAAAAATCACTGTCGACGAAATGCAGGGCGGAACATTCACCATTACCAACGGTGGTGTTTTCGGCTCCATGCTTTCAACACCTATCATCAATCCTCCGCAAAGCGCCATCTTGGGCATGCACAACATCGTGGAGCGTCCGATTGCAGAAAATGGTCAGGTAGTAATTCGTCCAATCATGTACGTTGCGCTTTCCTACGACCACCGCATCATCGACGGACGTGAGAGCGTAAGCTTCCTGGTGAAAGTGAAAGACATGCTGGAAAATCCGGAACGCATGCTATTCGGCGGTAAGAGCGCAGAAGAAGTGTTGCTTGGGTTGTAATCAGCGTGTGAAAATCTGCTCGAGCACCTTGCCGAGTCGATACACATCTTCAAACGAATTGTAGAGCGGCACAGGAGCCAATCGAATAACGTTGGGCTCTCTCCAGTCGACCACTACACCTTGCTCGTATAGCTTGCCCACCAGTTTGCGATCATAACCCTCCACTATTACCGATAGCTGACAACCGCGCTGCGTGGGGTCGCCCGGAGTTATACGTGTCAGTTTTTGTCCTGTTGCTTGCATTACTTCGTTCAATACAAAATCAAGATACGCCGTCAATTGAAGCGACTTTTCACGCAATGTGTACATGCCCATTTCCGAGAAAATGGACAACGACACTTCATGGGCAATCATATTGAACACCGGCGCATTGCTCATTGACCACGACTCAGCCGTTGGGATTGGATCAAAATCGGGTCCCATTTGAAAACGCGTTTCCTTGTTGTGTCCCCACCAGCCCGCAAGTCGAAACAATTCGCGGTTGGTTGCGTGACGTTCATGCACATACACACCGCCCACGCTTCCCGGACCACTGTTGAGGTATTTGTAGGTGCACCAACATGCAAAATCGACATTCCAATCATGCAACTCCAAAGGCACGTTCCCTGCAGCATGCGCAAGATCGAACCCGCACATGGCGCCCACCTCGTGCGCGGCAGAGGTGATTTCCCGCATATCGAACAACTGCCCCGTGAAGTAATTGACGCCTCCGAAACACACCAGCGCAAGCTCATCGCCAACTTCGTGAATGGCCTTTACAATATCATCTTGTCGCAACGTCAATTCACCCTCGCGCGGGAGGAGCTCCACCAAAACATCAGCTGGCTCCAATCCTTGCAGGCGCGCCTGTGAAGCGAACGCATATTGATCGGAAGGAAAAGGTTTCGCCTCAAACAAAATTTTGCGGCGCTTACCCTCGGGTTTATAAAACGATACCAGCAACAAATTCAAGTTCACCGTAAGCTGGTTCATCATAACCACTTCGTGCTCCCTTGCTCCCACCAATTTGGCAGCACCCGCAGCAAAACGCTCATGGTAGCTGTACCAAGGTTTGCGAGCGAGAAAATGTCCTTCTACACCGAACGCCGCCCAATCATCACATTCTGCAACAAAAGCTTCCTTCACACCCTTAGGCTGCAGGCCGAGCGAATTACCCGTGAAATACAACACATTGCTTCCGTTGTGCTGGGGAAAAAGGAAACGTTCCCGATAGCCCGACAACTTATCGGAGCTATCGAGCGATTGGGCAAAAGCTAAATCGTATTGAAAATTCATGACAGTGTGTTTGAGTTGGCGAAGGTATCTTGCGTCGCGCATTTTAGCCCTGCAAAACAACGGCATTCCTAGTGCTGCAAAAAATTTCAATCTCGAAAAAATGAATACATCCCGTTCAGCCGAATTATTTGAAAAAGCCAAAACCTTTTTTCCGGGCGGTGTAAACTCGCCCGTGCGTGCGTTTCGCTCCGTAGGCGGCACTCCCCTGTTTTTCGCGAAGGGTCAAGGGTCGCACGTTTGGGATGAAGACTGCAATGAATTCATTGACTACTGCTGCTCATGGGGGCCACTCATTCTTGGCCATGCGCATCCGTCGGTTGTGAAAGCCGTGCAGGAAACAGTTGCCAATGGCAGCAGCTTCGGCGCGCCTACGCGATTGGAAAATGAATTGGCCGAACTCATCCTCAAGAACCACTCTTACTTCGAAAAGATTCGTTTTGTGAGCAGCGGCACAGAGGCAGCCATGAGTGCGATACGCCTGGCGCGCGGCTACACGGGACGCGACAAGATCATCAAGTTTGAAGGATGTTACCACGGACACGTAGATAGCTTGCTGGTGAAGGCCGGCAGCGGGCTAGCCACGTTGGGCACATCAAGCTCAGCAGGTATTCCGGAAGCTTATGCGAAAGAAACCATTGTGCTGCCGCTCAACGATACTGCTGCATTGGAGAAGGCAGTAGCAGACTATCGCGGACAGATTGCAGTAATAGCCATTGAGCCTATTCCAGCCAACAACGGACTGCTGTTGCAAGAGGGCGATTTTCTGCGCTACCTGCGCGAAGTGTGCACCCGCGAAGGAATCATCCTGCTGTTCGACGAAGTAATCAGCGGATTCCGTGTAGGGTTCGAAGGTGCTTCAGGTTATTACGGAATTCAACCCGATGTTTTGGCTTTTGGTAAAATCATCGGAGGTGGTTTGCCCGTGGGCGCCTATGCATCACGTGCAGAAGTGATGAGCCATGTTGCTCCGGAAGGCCCGGTATATCAAGCCGGAACACTAAGCGGCAATCCGGTGGCGATGGCTGCAGGTATTGCTCAACTCACCGAATGCTTGCGCCCGGGATTCTATGAAGAACTGAAAGAGAAAACAGATTATCTCGTAAACAATGTATTGAACTACGCGCGCAGCAAGAACTACAAATTCAATATGTTCAGCGCAGGCAGTATCTTCTGGGTCACCTTCTCAGACGAGAAACCTATTCGCAGAAGCGATGAGATTGATAGTGAAGAAATGAAAAAATTCGCCCCTTTCCACCGTTCACTTCTAGAGCAAGGCATTTACCTCGGGCCAAGTGGATACGAAGTTGGATTTGTGTCGGCGGCGCACACGACTGAAGATCTCGATCGCACCATTGCGGCCATGCAGCATGCACTCGATGTGGTATTGGGCTAAAATCAAAAAGGAAATCGCAGTACAATCATCGCGTCGATTAACCACGACTTCGTCGCAGTGCGCTTTCCTCCCGGCATGAAAAGAAGGAGCAGAAGCGAAGCAATCATCGATAGCCAAACGGACACACTTGATTCGCTGAACACAGCGCTTACACCCATTGCAGCGCATACCAGCAAAACAGCAACGACTCGCAGCGTCTTCTTACCCAACCAACGGAGCGTAGCATCGGGAGTGGTTTCTACGAATAAATCTTCGCTCATCGAAAGTGCTGTAATCCACATAAAGGACGCAACCAGATTAGGCAGCTGCGATTGAAATTCAATTCCCGCTTGTTGCATCGGCCAGAGGACACACAGCACAATCCAGCAAGCGCCAATGACCATGTTGTTGAACAGCGGAATGTTGCGCAATTCGAGAGCAAATTTTCTCAAGCTTTCAGGCAACCAATGTGAGCGATATAACAGCACGAGTATGGCGCACAAAGCAGGAATCACCATGGTTTCTATTCCCTGAAAAGTCACGCACGCACCTGTGAGGGCAACAAGCGCCGCAGCTCGGTGCTTGCGAATGCCATGATCGGTTAAAAACAAATAGGCAATCCACGTCAAGAAAAATATCTGTGCCACAAGCGTCCATCGAATCCAGACACCACAGCGCTCAAACGACTCAACACTCCATGCAGCCGCAGCAAAAGCAACCCACAAACGCGAAGCGATAAGCCAATGAATGATGTTCATTTATTGAGAAAGAGAAGCCAGTAGGCAACTCCTGTTGCAGAGCCCAAAAAAGCGCCCTCCATGGCTCTCGAAAGTTTACGCGTTCGTGCGGGAGGTTCGTAACCATCGGCATAGATGTCGTTGTACTTATACTCCGGATGGCTCATGGTCTTCTCCCGGATTTTGATTTTAGGAACGAGCTGAATCAACGTGTATAAAATTGGCGGACCAACAGCCGTTATGTAGCCATCGCCACCCCACACAGAAACACCGGCACAGAGGGCAAAGCCAACTGCGAAGGTGG
>JBIKSC010000134.1:0-6986 GCA_044348775.1 Flavobacteriales bacterium
TAATAAGCCGGAGTGACAAACGTCACAAATCACATACTCGTTCTTCGAACGGGTTCAACTATCCTATTTTCGCGGTTACCAAAATCCATTTATGAGAAACATTCTTGTTGCCTTTTTCCTCAACACCGCTGTTCTCGCAGCAGCCCAAACCAATCCCTACTTCCAGCAACAAGTGGACTACACCATAGAGGTAAGTCTCAACGACACTGAACATTCGTTGAAGGGATTTGAGACGTTCACTTACAAGAACAACAGTTCGCAGACACTCGACAAACTCTTCATTCACTTGTGGCCGAATGCCTACAAGAATGCAAAGACAGCGATGTCGAAGCAGAAGTTTCGCCAAGGAGACTTCTTTATGCTGTGGGCAAAACCAACCGCCAAGGGGTATATCGATTCACTCGATTTCAAAGTAAACAATACGCCTGCAAAGTGGGATTACTTCGAAGACCAAGAAGACATTGCTGTTCTCACCCTTCCACAGCCGCTGGCTCCGGGTGCATCCATTACCGTAAGCACACCGTTCTTCGTGAAGCTGCCAAGCGGTTCCATTTCTCGCTTGGGTCACATCGAACAGAGCTACCAAATCACACAGTGGTACCCGAAGCCGGCAGTGTATGATAATAAAGGATGGCACCCCATCCCCTACCTCACGCAAGGTGAATTCTACAGCGAGTTCGGCAGCTTCGACGTGAAGATCACGCTGCCCGAAAACTACACGGTGGGCGCCACCGGCAATCTGCAAACGCAATCGGAAATTGATCGCATGGATAGACTGGCGAACGAGATAAGCTCAGACAATACGATGGAGTTTCCTCCTTCCTCTCCAAACATGAAAACATTGCACTACAAGCAGTCCAACGTGCACGACTTCGGCTGGTTTGCCGACAAACGCTGGATGGTGCGCAAGGGCGAAGTAGAATTGCCCGCAAGTAAGAGAAAGGTTACCACATGGGCCCTTTTTACGCAGGCCGAAAAGGCGATTTGGGAAGAAGAGGGAATCCGCTCCATCAACGACGGACTCTATTATTATTCGCTGTGGTCGGGTGATTATCCGTATGATGTCTGCACAGCCGTTGACGGCACCATTAGCGCGGGCGGCGGTATGGAATATCCAAACGTCACCGTAATCGGTAATTCGGGTAATGCATCGACTCTCCGCACAGTTATTATTCACGAAGTTGGTCACAACTGGTTCTATGGAATCCTGGGCAGTAACGAGCGCGATAACGCCTGGATGGATGAAGGAATAAACTCGTTTTTTGAGACCCGAGCCATCATGGCCACACGAAAAGACTCCGCCGATGCAGTCGATGGAATTATTCGGATTGGTCAATTAGACATGAAAAGAATACTTGGCCTTGAGAATCTTTCATACTCCTATTTAACCGAAGAACTTCCCTATCTGATCGCAGCGCGCACCGGTGAAGACCAACCCATACAAGCCCCCAGCGACGATTACACCAACCTCAACTATGGCGGTATCGTCTATAAAAAGACAGCCCTCGCATTCAACTATCTCATGGCCTACTTGGGTGAAGCAGAGATGAACCGATGCATGGCAGCGTATTTCGAAGCGTGGAAATTCAAGCACCCCTCTCCCGATGACCTCGAAGAAGTATTCGAAGCAACCTCGGGTAAAAACCTGGACTGGTTCTTTGACGAGCTCATCCCTACCACGCACCACGTAGATTATGCCGTGCGTTCAGGTAAGTCGAAAGATGGCGTATACTCGGTGAAGGTCAAAAACCGCGGACAAATAGCGTCACCCTTTGCAGTCGAAGTACTGCGCAACGGTGAATCGAAATCGCTCGTTTGGACCGAAGGAATTAAACCGCGTAGCAGCACACGCGTTACTATTTCGACTGAAAAGGGCGATATCGTTAAGGTGAACCCGATGACCGGTATTCCTGAATACAACAGAAACGACAACACCCTTCGCACGGAAGGTATCATGCGCACCGTTGAACCCACCACGTTCAAATTCCTGAGCAGTGTGGACAATCCGGATCATTCGCAACTCTTCTGGATTCCGCTGGTTGGTTGGAATGAGTATAATAAATGGATGCTCGGGGTAAACGTGCACAACCGCACAGTGCCAAGAAAGAACTTTCAATGGAGCGCCTCGCCCATGTACAGTTTTACTTCAGGTACCCTTGCAGGTTTGGGCCACATAGAATATAATAATGGCACTTGGGCTGCGGGCGTTCATGCACGAAGATTTGGTATTACAAATTCAGTTTTGGAGGTAGAAGAAGCTGTTCGCAGTTACGATGTACTGAACCCCTACGTTCACTATAAAATGTTTCGCAACCGCACAGCGAAAGATTGGAGTGGGTCGGTGCGCCTATCCTACTTCACTATCGCTGAGTGGTACAAGGAAAACCGCGAGCCCAAATTCAACGACTTCATCTATTTCCCTCAAGGAACAGACAGCACCGTGCGTGCCGATCAATGGCGTGGCGACATTGAACTCAAAAAGAAACTTCCGCGCAGCACATTCACTTGGCACAGCCAAGTCGAAATCGGCGATTTCACCAACATGAACATCATGCACCAACACACGCTCGACCACGAGTGGGTTTACAAAGGCAAGGGAGCGAAAAAAATCAGAACCCGACTCTATGCAGGTTTGGGTAATGGTTTTTATCTGAATGCAACAGGCCAGTACGGTGGAGTGCGCAGCAACAATGACAGCCCCGGCAATGGCCTGCGCGGTGACTACCTCTACGAAGGTCTTTTCCTCGGGCGCGACCAGCAAACGGGATTGCTATCACAGCAATTCATGCGCACGCAAGGCGGCATGGCAGCACCAACAACCCAATCGGCCAACGGATTTTTGCTTTCGCTGACTACCGAAATCGATGTTCCTTTCAAACTGCCACTCGGAATTTACGGAGGTATTGCTGCTATGAAAAACAACAGCGACAACGGAAACATTCGGACAACCAACACTGATGTACGCACCCTCTGGAATGCGGGCATGTGCGTGCGCGTAATTCCGAATGTACTCAAGATCTATGTACCGATTGTCTATTCTGAAAGCATCAGCAAGGAAGTAGACTCGCGCTCTCTTAACTTCGCACAAAGCATCTTGTTTGAATTCAACATCGACGGTATGAATCCATTCAAGATTGCCGAAAACATTGCCAACCGATAAATACGATGTCGAACGCACGCACCAAGATTTACTTCGCCTCCGACTTTCATTTAGGATCTCCCAATGAGGAAGTGAGTCTTGCGCGCGAAAAGAAAATCGTGGCTTGGCTCGAAGCAGCGCGGGCGGATGCCGCGGAGATTTTTCTGGTAGGCGACCTCTTCGACTTCTGGTTTGAATACAAGCGCGCAGTGCCTCGAGGCTACACGCGTTTGCTGGGCAAGATTTCCGAAATCACCGACAGCGGCATTCCGGTGCATGTATTTACGGGCAACCACGACATGTGGATTTTCGATTACTTACCGAAAGAATGCGGTGTGCAAGTGCATCGTGCGCCCATTGAACGCAACTGGGGAGGAAAGCAATTTCTGATTGGACATGGCGACGGATTGGGCCCCGGCGATCATGGCTATAAATTCATCAAGCGCGTCTTCGCCAGTAAGGTTTGCCAATGGCTGTTTGCAAGGCTACACCCCAACTTCGGGATATGGCTCGCAAGCTCGCTCTCGGGCTACAGCCGCAGCACAACCGGACACAAAGACCAGGTATATCTGGGTGATGACAAGGAATGGCTCATTGTGTATTGCCGGGAAGTGTTGGAGAAAAAGCACTACGACTATTTCATTTTTGGACATCGGCACATGGCCATCGACTTCAGTCTCAACGAACGGGCTCGTTACATCAATTTAGGCGAATGGATGCACCAAGAGTCATGGGCTTGCTGGGATGGTGAGGAGCTCACTTTGATGAATGCAGCAGTGAGGAGTGGGGACTGAGGAGCGGGGACTGGGGACTGGGTACACGGGACTGGGTACACGGGACTGGGGACTGGGGACTGGGGACAAAAATGCGGTACACTATTTCACCATTTCACTCTTTCACTCTTTCACTCTTTCACGGCTTAATCGCTTCTTCCCACACAGCCCTCCAGCCGATCCACCCTTCTTGCTCGGCAACCGTTTCATTGTGCCAGAGCGATACAAAATCACCGCCTGTTTGGCGCACCTCGGCTTTTAGTTGAGCAACCACCTGCATGGCTTCAAGCGTATCCAGTTTTTGGTATTGCCTGAGAGTAGAATCCATTACCACAACCGGGTGAACAATCAATGAGGTCGTTTCATTTTTTTCTACATCAAACCATTTAAACGGGTGAGCAGTACCCGCTCGAAAACCAGGCACATCAGCATAACCCATCGAATGGTCGTGCAACACACCACAGTCAAGAAGCCGTCGATAGGTTACCGGTAATTTAAACTTCAGAAAGTGCTGTCGACTGTGAGTCACCTTCTCTCCCATGATTGTTTCCAACCGGGCAATCTCTTTCATAAGTATGCGCACGTCGTGATGACTTTCATAACCGGGATGAATGCCCACTGTGGCACCCCCATCATGCATATCCTGAATCCGCTCTCGCAATTGTGCATTGCGATAATCCACATTGATGTCGTGTCTGGAAGGATCGGCCAGCAGAAAGAAACAACGCATCTCGATGTGTTGCGACAAGCAAGTGTCGAGAATATACTCGTAGGTATCAAACGGATCTTGTTCGTCGGCCAGCACGCATTTCATTCTCCTTGCAGCGCGAGCAGGCTTCAAGCGCAACAAATCGAGCGCAAATCCGCCCATTGTGCGACGAACTCCCTTGTAGCGAAAAGCAAAAGCACTATCGACATCAATTGTTGCCACCGTGCGAAAAGATGGAACGTCAGGGTGAAAGCCGGGGTAAAACCTCCGAATTTCATCGTGCACTTCCATACGCCAGAGGTCGGCCCATGGCCTATTCAGGAGTGCAGCACCTCCCCAAGCGGTGTGTCCAGAATACCGGCCATGCTCATCGAAAGAAGTGGCAGTATACTCTTCGTAGCGTGAAAGCAGAAAAAAACAAGCGGCAAATGGATCGAACCGCCCACTTCCATCAAAGTCGGGGTATGCCATTTTATTCCTATAACAAACCGACGGCTGCATTGGTTTCATCGCTTGATTCCAGAGAACATCCACCTGCGGGAATACCGGCACCTCAGCAACAGGGCACGGTTCGTTGCTATACCAAATGCGGATCCCCGTGGTGCTTACAAACAAGGATGCATCTGAAGTTACACGCAAAGCCTCACCCGAAAGCGAAAACATCCACCGCAGGGTGTAATCGAGTCGAGGGTGAAGAATTGGGGTGTATACGAGCACGGTTTACAAGAATTGAATGATTGAACTGCAAATTTGTTCCGCGGCCCGACCATCACCATAGAGCTGAGGCCAGCTTTCGAAGGAGCGCTGCATCAGTATCTGAGCAGCATCGAGAATGCGCTTGGTATCGGCATCGGCCACGATAGCGTGACCACCATGAGTGAGCTCCACCCATTCTGTTTCAGGACGCAAGATCACGCAAGGACGCTGCACGAAGTACGCCTCCTTTTGAAGTCCGCCGCTATCCGTAAATACCAGGCGTGAAGCAGCTAGCAATGCAATCATCTGCACATAACTGGCAGGTGGAACCAAACGCAATCCTGCTGATGTAAGCTCATCCTGCTGTGCAGGGCTTAAAAACTTAAGCAATCGCGGGTGAGTGGGCACCACAACAGACATAGCATGTTCAGCCGACCACTGCTTCAGTGCATCGAGAATGCCGTTGAGCCTTTCAGGGAAATCCGTATTGTTATCGCGGTGAATGGTAGCAACGGCAAAGTTGCCCTTCTGAAGGCCCAATGCCTCCAGGTATGCATCGCCCTCGGGTCTATTTGAAAAGTGAATTGCATTGTCGTACATCACATCTCCACTGCGCAACACCAGCGGTTTATCGATTGTAGGTGCATGATTCGCTTCTGTGTTGAAACCCTCGCGGTTGAGGTTATCGATAGCTGTTTGCGTAGGAGCAAACAGTAAGGTAGAAACGTGGTCAGTAGCAATGCGGTTGATTTCTTCAGGCATGCGCTTATTGAACGAACGCAAACCAGCCTCCACATGGACCACCGGAATGAACATCTTGGAAGCCACCATTGCAGCGGCAAGCGTGGTATTAGTGTCGCCATAAACAAGGACTGCTGCAGGTTTTTCATCCAAAAACACCCGCTCCAAGCCCTCCATGATACGCGCAGTTTGAACTGCGTGGGAACCCGAACCCACTGCCAGGTTGTGAGCAGGAGCCGGTATACCCATTTCATCGAAAAACACTTGAGACATGCCCTCGTCATAATGTTGACCCGAGTGAACAAGCACCTCCTGCAACTTGCCATCACCCAATTTCTTCACTGCACGCGAGAAGGCAGCAGCCTTGATAATCTGAGGTCGTGCGCCCACTATCGTAATAATCTTCTTCATTCTTTCAATTCGTTTTCATCACAGAAACTGTAATAACCGCTGTCGGTCACAACCAAGTGATCAATGACGGGGCATTCCAGCATTTGTCCGCAATACACCAGTCGTTTGGTAAGCTGCCGATCTTCACTGCTTGGCTCTCGGTTTCCGCTAGGGTGATTGTGGGCCACAATAATACTCGCTGCATTATTCTCAAGCGCAATTCGGAACACCTTTTTTGGATCGGCAATGGTAGCGCTGAGTCCTCCCTCGCCCACTTTGTCGACCGAGAGCACGCGGTTGGCCTTGCTCAGGGTGATAACCCAAAACTCTTCATGCGGTAGGTTCCACATGTATTCGAGCATGCGTTCATAGGCATCGCGGGAATGCCTTATGGAGGCCGACTGTTTGCTGACGGAAGCCATTTTGCGTTTGGCCAACTCAAGTGCCGCGACCACCACCACAGCCTTGGCGGGGCCCATGCCCTTGAACTGAGTGAGTTCTTTGCACTTCATCGCACCAAGCGCTTGCAAATCGTGCT
>JBIKSC010000135.1:0-6959 GCA_044348775.1 Flavobacteriales bacterium
AAGAGTAGGCTTAACAAAATTCATTACCAAATGGAACACTTAACAATTGCTAGCGACAACTATGTTGCGTTTACCTTCTTCATTGGCACTATGGCCATGATGGCCGCCTCAGTCTTTTTCTTTTTTGAGTTAAACAACACTTCCCCGAAGTGGAGAACGTCAGTTCTTGTATCGGGTCTCATCACCTTCATTGCAGCGGTGCATTATTATTACATGCGCGGTTACAATTTGGAGACAGGAGAATCACCTACTTTCTTCCGTTATGTAGACTGGATTCTCACTGTGCCTTTGATGTGCGTTGAGTTCTATTTGATTACCAAGAAAGCTGGTGCCAAAATAGGATTGTTGTGGAAATTGATTTTCGCATCATTGGTAATGTTGGTAACCGGTTACATCGGAGAGGTATTGGATCCATTCAACAGCGTTCTTTGGGGAGTAATTTCCGGAGCTGCTTACTTCTACATTGCTTACCTAGTTTGGTTTGGTGAAGTGGCAAAACTGTCTCAAACTGCAGGCCCACTGGTTGCAAAGGCAACACGCATATTGGCTTGGTTTGTACTTGTTGGTTGGGCAATCTACCCATTGGGATACATCCTCGGAACTGAAGGCGGTTTGTTTGGAATGAAGTTGGTTGCAGACAAAGCTGCTGCTTTGCACGCAATGGACATCGTTTACAACATCGCTGATGCCATCAACAAAATTGGTTTCGGTTTGGTAATCTACAGCTTGTCACGCAACGCTGAAGATTAATTCAAACTAGTTCATTGAACTAGCCATGAAAGGGAGGATTCGCTGAAGGTGTATCCTCCCTTTCTTTTTCAGAGCAGATGAAATAAGAACGTATCAGCTTGAACAACCTACAACCCGAATATGATTATGTCTTTTGCGGCGCAGGTGCCTCGGCATGCCTCATGCTCTTGCGCATGCACCGATTGGGTTTACTTCAGGACAAGAGTGTATTGCTCATCGACAAAGAGCGAAAAGAAGTTCGGGATAAGACCTTTTGCTTTTGGTCGCACCGAGACGAGTCGATAGAAGAAGACTTGCGCGAAATCATATCTCACTCTTGGGATACTGTCATACTTCCCGGAGAACATCTATCCTCCCTCGGACCACTGCGATACAATCACGTTTCAAGCATTGATCTCTATCAATCCATTGATACGCTCGCTATTCAATACGGCTGGCATCGCTTCGTAGGTGAAGTGAGTGAAGTGCATTCTAATAGAGAGGAATCGCATGTGATTGCAAACGGCCGTAAGATGAAAGGCCAACTCATTTTCGATTCACGTACGCCCTCGTATCGACAACCGGAGAATGGTCAAACACATATCCACCAAAGTTTTGTCGGATGGCATATCTCCCTTCCTGACATCAGCAAGGCTTCAGTTCCCTTTCGATTCATGGATTTCGACATCGACCAGCAAGGTCACACGCAATTCGTCTATGTTCTTCCCTTTACCGATGGAACCGCGCTTGTGGAAGTGACGCGATTCAGCAGTGAGGTCTTTCAACTGAAAGAAGCAGAGGCACTGTTGTCGGAATATATAGACCGCCGAATCGGTACTTATACGAAGCTCGGCGACGAACAAGGTTGCATACCAATGTGCAACGCCCCCATCCAAGAAGAACAGCGCTCAGGGATAGTTCAACTCGGTGCAAGAAACTACTCTATCAAATCGAGCACAGGATATGCCTTCAAAAACATGTATAATCATGCTGCGTGTATTGCCGAAAACATTCAACAAGGAAAACCTGCTGATGCCTTCAATCGACACCACAGCGAAGTAAAGCGAGGTCGTTTTGCCTTCTATGACGCCCTTTTGCTCGATATACTTCAATCGCAGCCTAAAAGCGGCAAGCCAATCTTCGAGGCTTTGTTCAAGCACACCAACATACAGCGCATTCTGAAGTTTCTGGATGAAAAGACAACTATGAAAGAAGAGATTGCCATTTTCTTTCGTCTACCGATTCGTCCTTTTATACAAGCAGCCGGCAGAAACATCATGACGTCGCTGCTTTTCAGACCTATCATGTTAACCCTACTGTGCCTTGTATTGGGTTTTATAGCGGGAGCTGATACACAGACACTCCAGGTGGTGAATACATTCATAATCGTCGGATTGGTCGCTATCGGTATTCCGCACGGAGCGGTAGATCACCTGCTGGATTCAGGTCAATGGAATGCGCGAGGTTTGCCCCTCTTTGTTGTCAAGTACCTGTCAATAGCCGCTATCATGGGTATGGTGTGGTATGCAGCCCCCACCATGGCGCTGACCATCTTTCTGATTTATTCCGCCTGGCACTTCGGACAGGCCGATGGAAAGTTGTGGTCATTGAATCCACTCTCATCCTTGCTGTGGGGTGCTTCCGTCCTCCTCTACTTGCTCGGCACGCATGTCGAGGAGTCAAACGCTATTCTTTCAGAAATGGGCTGTGCCTCCTTCCCTCTGCAAATTCCCATAATGGGTCTCGTACCCTGGATGCTTTGGTATCTGTTGAAAGGAAATAAAGCCGCAGCGTTAACGGCCTTCTGGTTGACCTTGAGCTGTCAACTCCCCCTCATGCAGGCATTTGCTTTGTACTTCATCGGTCAACACAGCCTTACAGGCTGGCGGCACATTAAACAGCACCTGCGTATGAGCGATAAATCCATTTGGATTCACGCTTTACCATTTCACGCGGGAGCGTGGATCTTACTGGCTTTCTTTTACTTCCTTTGGCCACAAACAACAAGCGACTTAAGCAATGCGCGCTGGGGAATCTTTTTCATTTTCATTGCTTGTATTAGCCTTCCTCATGCGATGGCGATGCAGTCGGTATATGCATCCGGTTCAAACCAATCTTCCGGCACTGAGGCGAAAGCATAGAGTTAACTCGCGATACTGCGACTAATGGGCTCCGTTGCATAGGACAGGGCGTATTGAACATCGCGTTATCATTTCGACCTTCTATGGATTGCAATAATCGCAATACCGCGGCTCTTCGGTTTCCTTTCCTTTCGGGTAAAACTCTTCGCGTGTAAATCCGCACGCGACACAGCCATAGCTATGGCTCAAGGTCGACTGTGTGGGCATACCGCAATCGCTGCAAGGCAATCCCGACTTGTGATCCGTTACGTCGAAACCCGGCCAAGCGCAAGACGGACAAACAGACAGAATCTTTCCAACGAGTTTCACGGTTGCCTGTTCAATCACCTTCATACGTGTCGGGTTGTGCATGGCACGCATATCGGTTTCGACATAGGCCGATCCGAAACGCTGTATCAGTTCGTTGAAAGCTTCTTGAAGGAACTTCTCCGTATTGATTCCTTTATGTATGCAATCAGCCCCCGTAGAACTTTCGCGCAGAATAAAGGAATGCGAGGGAAAGCCTGCGGAATGAACAAAACTGATGAGTTCATCCGTGCTTTTTACTTCTTTACCATTAAAATTGGTTTGTGTTGATAGCTCGCGCACCCAGATTTCGATGCCATGCTTGCGATCCACAAACAAAACGATTTCGTCATCGGCCTGAGCGAAAAAGTAGATGGGATGAGGCCCGAAAGAACCTTCACTGGCTACAGCCAAATCGCAGCCGGCGGCATCCATGGCAGTGTAGCACTTCATGCGGGCGGTTTCGAGTGGATCGCCTTCGCGCTTCACTTCACCTGAGAATGTGCCAAAACGATCGGTATTCAATTCAGGAGAAATAACACATTGAACACCCAATTCCTTCTCCAGC
Source organism: Flavobacteriales bacterium (assembly GCA_044348775.1). GTDB lineage: Bacteria > Bacteroidota > Bacteroidia > Flavobacteriales_D > Sanyastnellaceae > JAIBBG01. Next base: position 3,724 of record JBIKSC010000135.1, read on the forward strand.
AAAGGGGCCATCACGGATTCTTTACCGTGCATGGTTGCAATGACAAGCTTACGTGATTGGAACATGACTCAAGACTATACCATGAAACTGTTAAACGCCACAATGGGCAATAAAAAGTGATTCTCTAATTATCCAGCACAATCCTGAGATTTTCACGCAGGGAATCAATCTGCGACCTCTGCAGCTTACCCAATCGCTGAACCAATCTACGGTTATCGATAGCGCGCAACTGATCTACTAGAACGTCGCTTTCCTTTTCGAGGTAACGCTTCCCGATGTGAACACGCAGAATTTTCAGTTCGCGATTGACCTGACTTGTAATGGGGCATACCAACGAAGATCCATGCAAATTGTTGAGTAAATCACTTTGAACAATTACCACGGGACGCACCTTTCCAACCTCTGTTCCCCTTCCCGGGTTGAGGTTAGCCAGCCAAATATCATATTGCTTGATCATCATCCAACGCTTCAAATTCACGCAACACATCCATAGAAGTAGCATTCGCTAAAACTGCTTCTTTGGCCAATTGTGACTTTAGCATCTTTCGGCGATTGTATTTATTGTAAAGCGCCAATGCCTCGTTGATGTAGCGATTGCGGGCTAATTCGAGCTTGGAGATGATACGCTCAGTTTCTTCGAACACATCATCATCGAGCTTCAGTGATAATACTTTCATAGCAATTACTTTTCTACAAAAGTATATACTTTCGGGATATACCATCGGCGTTTTTTTTTTGCGAATAACAATTGACTTTATCAAATGAATATTCCCTTTGGGAATTAACGATGCCAGCAATTGACATCCTAGCTTGAAATTTCGCTGATTCGAAAAGAATAAAATTCCAATAGAAAATTGAGTACACTCATTTCAATTACTGTCCATTCAACCAAGAAAGCTTCCATTATTTTTGGGACTTAATGAATCTTGACCATAATCGATTCGAAACTTCCAAATTGAAACCCCGCATCCACCACTCCCCTTTCAATATCGTCGTGCTGGCGGCGGGACTTGGATTTTTCATTGATACGTTCGATATCTTTTTGTTCAACGTATACCGCGTATCGTCGCTCCAAGAACTTGGGCTGAGTGGCGAAGCGTTGACGCGTGCCGGCGAATATCTGCTATCGATGCAGATGCTCGGAATGATGATTGGCGGCGTGCTGAGCGGAGTCATTGGGGATAAGAAAGGACGTGTATCGGTGCTATTCGGCTCTATTGTGTTGTATTCGATTGCCAACATCTGCAATGGCTTTGTGCAAGATGTCGACACCTATGCGGTCATTCGCTTCTTTGCAGGCATGGGACTGGCCGGCGAGTTGGGCGCAGGCATCACGCTGGTCGGTGAGAGCATGAGCATTGAGAAACGTGGATATGGTACTATACTCGTAGCAACACTAGGCGGTCTGGGTGCCGTAACGGCAGGTCTCGCTGGCGACTTCCTTCCATGGCGAAGTGCATTCATTGCAGCCGGCGCAATGGGATTTCTATTGCTGTTGCTCCGCGTGAAAGCGATGGAGACTTCCATATTCAAAGCCACACAAGCATCGGAACATCCGCGTGGTTCCTTCTTGCACCTGTTTCGCAAACGCGAACGTGCATTTCGTTACATCGCGTGCATCATCATGGGAGTGCCTATCTGGTATTCTGTCGGTTTGCTCATCACACTTTCTACAGAGCTGGCTGCCGAACATTCCATCAGTAACCTGCAGGCAGGATTGTGCTTTATCCTTTTTCAATGTGGCGTGACCGCAGGTGATTTGTCGAGCGGTATTCTGAGTCAACTTTTGAAAAGTCGCAAAAAGATACTATTCGCCTTTATGAGTCTAGCTGTACTGGCTACCGTGTTGCATTTTTATCAGCTTTACAACACTGCATCTATCTATTTAACGTCTTTGCTCATAGGCCTGGGCTGCGGTTATCTGTCCGTATTCGTCACAGCTACTTCTGAGCACTTCGGCACCAATTTGAGAGTGACTGTAACGGCGACTGTTACCAACTTTATGCGAGGAGCCGTCACGATTCTCATTCCTCTTCGCATTGGAATTGAATCCATATTCTCCACATCACTCAGCGCTTCTCTTATTTACGTAGGACTGCTTGTTTGGATACCGGCGTTGATCGCGGTTTGGCGGATGCCTGAAACATATGGGCGCAATATGGATTTCATTGAGGACTAGAGTCACCCCATTCTTTTCGTTTTTGAAATCCGAGTTGGAAACGTTCTGAACCGATTGCAGAAATCGTCACCATCACAACGTCCATCACGAAACTTGATAGTGTATGCGGTATATTTCCAATGCAATACTTTTAAAACAACTCACGCTTGGAATATGACCGATTACTCATTCAATCTTTTCGGCTTCATGCGATATATCTCAGCTGCAGATAAATAAAACTTGATTCCTGCCAACGACTTTCCATTTCCTTTATATCTTCACGAAAAGAACAAACCACTATGAAAAAAACCATCCTTCTTGCACTTATCCTTTCGCCACTTACCTCTCTCCACGCACAGAAAATATTCTCTGTCGATGCTGAATACAAGGCCGATGTCAAAGTTTTTGTAGTGGATGCCGAGTATAAGGCAGACCTACTTGTATTTAAGGAGAATGCCGAATACAAGGCCACAGGCAACGAAGGCAAGTGGTTTTTTGTAGATGCTGAATACAAGGCAAAAAAGAAAATCTACTTTGTAGACGCCGAATACAAATCGACTTTAAAAGTCTATTTCGTAGACGCGGAGTATAAAGCCGGTTGGAAGAACAACTCGAAGAAAGCTGTGATGTATTAACGCTTCTAAGAAGAAGCATTTATTATCCTGATTCAGCGCCCCGCGAAAAGCATGGGATGCTCGCACTACGTTCAACCTTCACTTGATAAGTAGGAAAGGTAATACTCTAACGTGGAAATTATTGATGCGCTTTCGTTTCTAAACACTATGTTTGAGAAATGTATTATCATACACACTCAACGAAACCACATTAGCAAATACAGCACTGAAAACGCCCTAAACAATGCGAATAATAAAACAGTCACTACCTTGGATAAAGTGTGCTCTATTTATACTTGCCATAGGCGGAAAAGTATTTGCTCAGGAAATTTGTACCAACGGAGTCGACGATGATAGCGATGGATTAGTCGACCTAAACGATATCGAAGATTGCGAGTGCAGCAGTATCACATCGGTAACGTCTCTAATCCCCAATCCTTCATTTGAGGTTTATGACTGTGTAC
>JBIKSC010000136.1:0-6904 GCA_044348775.1 Flavobacteriales bacterium
CATTCCCTCCGCGCCAAACCAACGAACCAAAAGCACCTGACTTTCGAAGGCGAACACTTGCTTTAAAGTCAGAGTGAATAACGGGCATTACCACGGCAAAATGCTCACTTGCACTGCGAATCACCCCAACAATATTTCCGGCAGAAATTACTCCCATGTCGGCGGTCACATTGCCGAGTGTGCCTCTGTCAATGACAATGTAATTCTTCTCTCGGTTTACGGATGCGTTCACCACTTTCGCTGTTCGGTAGATATAACGCTGAATGCTTGTTGTATCGTTGAGTGTATCCACATCCGTTCGCAGATTCCAATAGTTTTCCTGAGCATCACTTCGCAACTGGGCGTTTTCCAGTGACAATTGATCATTGATTTCACCGAGACGGAGATACTCTGATAGTTGTGCGCGTTGTGAATAAATGCCCCCTACCCAGTCGCTGCTATGACGAACAAACTCAGAACCGTGAAAGCGGTTGTTGCGAAAAAGCATGGTAAGCGCAATCGCCTGCAAGGCCAGAAACAGAAGGAAGAGGTAAAACCGACGGAGCAGTGCTACTATGTTCTTCATCGATTCGCTTCGCTGCTTGAATGTTAGGTTGAGGTGAAAACAAATGCGTCGTGAATGATCACTCGCGCATCAAGAACTGGAACTTGTTGATGTTCTTCAATGCGATTCCGGTGCCGCGAGCTACTGCGCGCAATGGATCATCGGCAACGTGCACAGGCAATTTTGTTTTCTGACTGATTCGCTTGTCAAGACCGCGCAACAATGCGCCACCACCGGCCAAGTAGATACCTGTTTTGTAGATGTCGGCTGAAAGCTCCGGCGGAGTATTCTCCAAACAACTCATGATAGCCTCCTCGATTTTCGATATCGACTTGTCGAGTGCATGAGCAATTTCCGAATAAGATACCGCAATTTCTTTCGGTATGCCGGTCATCAAATCGCGACCGCGCACGTTGTAATCTGCCGGCGGATTGTCGAGCTCGGGCAATGCTGCACCCACCTCGATTTTGATTTGCTCTGCCGTACGCTCACCGATGAGGATGTTGTGCTGACGGCGCATGTATTCTTCAATATCCTGGGTGAGTTCATCGCCTGCAACACGAATGTTTTTATCGGTAACAATTCCACCCAGAGCAATTACTGCGATTTCAGATGTACCACCACCGATGTCGATAACCATATTACCCATCGGCTCTTCCACATCGATACCAATACCAATAGCGGCAGCCATCGGCTCGTGAATGAGATATACCTCTTTGGCACCTGCGTGCTCAGCGCTGTCTTTTACGGCGCGCTTCTCTACCTCGGTGATACCGGAAGGAATGCAAATCACCATGCGCAATGACGGCTGAAACAACCCACGACCCTTGGCAATCATCTTAATCATGCCCTTGATCATGTCTTCAGCAGCGTGGAAGTCTGCAATAACACCGTCCTTCAGCGGGCGAATGGTCTTGATATTCTCGTGGGTCTTCCCGTGCATCTGCTGAGCTGTGCGTCCAACCGCTACCGTTTTATTGGTTTGGCGATCGCGAGCGATAATACTGGGTTCATCGACCACCACCTTATCGTTTTGAATGATGATGGTATTGGCTGTGCCAAGGTCGATGGCAATTTCTTGTGTTAAGAAGCTGAATAAGCCCATGCGTGGTTTAGTCTTGTTGTTGTTTTCCGGTGGTTTCTGTGTGCTACAAAAGGTCGGATATCGCACATATCCGACAGCACACACTTTCTCGGTTCAAATATATCCTGTCGTTATAGGATTAACGGGAGGTTATCCACCTAAAAAACGTGAGTTATTAACTGCGTAATGACGAATGACCAATGGCGAGTGACAAGTTATTTGCATTCGTCATTAGCCGCTCGTCACTAGTCACTCGATTACTATTTTCGCATTCTAAAATTTACCCATTATGGCATTTACACTTGCACCCCTTCCCTACGCATTCGATGCGCTGGAGCCCCATATCGACGCTCGCACCATGGAAATTCACCACGACAAACACCATGCGGCGTATACCAATAATCTCAACGCTGCAATTGCAGGCACCGACCTTGAAAACCTCACCATTGAAGAAATTCTCGTGAAGGGTTTTGACAAAATGCCCGTACGCAACAACGGCGGTGGTTTTTACAACCACAATCTGTTTTGGGAAATCATGACACCGGGTGGATCCAACGTTCCAACAGGTGCTCTGGCAACCGCTATCGACGAGGCTTACGGCAGCTTTGAGAAGTTCAAAGAAGAGTTTGCCAAGGCAGGCGCTACACGCTTTGGCTCAGGCTGGGCTTGGCTTTGCGTTCACAAAGGCGGCAAAGTTGACGTTTGCTCTACAGCCAACCAAGACGTACCTCTCATGCCCGGTATCGGCTGCGGTGGCTTCCCTATTCTCGGTATGGACGTATGGGAACACGCTTACTACCTGCACTACCAAAACCGCCGTCCTGACTACATCACAGCGTTTTTCAATGTGATCAACTGGGATATTGTTGGGCAGAAATTCGAGGCAAATCGATAAAGATAACCCAAACGAATACCTACGTGTAAGGACGCGCTGCGGCGCGTCCCAATTTAGGATGGACGCACAGCAGTGCATGGACGCACAGCAGTGCATGGACGCACAGCAGTGCGTCCCTACGAAACTTTTGTATGGATAAACTGTTTATCGAAGTATGACTTCCCCCCGCTACTGCCCCTCTATTTTTAACTATCAACGCTTTCGTACACGTGAAGTGATGATTGGCTCAGTCGGCTTCGGAGGCGACAACGCCATTCGCCTGCAGAGCATGACCACTACCGACACCATGGACACAGGGGGCACAATTGCCCAAAGTATCCTCATGATTGATGCCGGTTGTGAGCTTGTGCGTATTACGGCGCCGAGCAAGAACGAAGCAGAGAATTTGGCGAATATCAAGGCAGGGCTGCGTGATAAAGGGTATGCAACACCTATCGTCGCTGACATCCATTTCACACCCAACGCCGCAGAAATAGCGGCGGGTATTGTCGAAAAAGTGAGGGTGAATCCGGGCAACTATGCAGACAAAAAGAAGTTCGAAGAAATAGACTATACCGACGAAACCTATACGGCAGAGTTGGAGCGCATTCGCGAACGATTCACGCCATTGGTGCTGTTGTGCAAGCAAAACAAAACTGCGATGCGCATAGGCACCAATCACGGTTCGCTTAGCGACCGCATCCTTTCACGCTATGGCGATACGCCGCTGGGTATGGTCGAGAGCGCGATGGAGTTTTTGCGCATTTGCAGAGATCATGACTTCCACGAAATCGTGATTTCCATGAAAGCCAGCAATGCGCAAGTGATGGTACAAGCCTACCGTTTACTTGTAAACCACATGATGGATGCCGGCATGAACTATCCGTTGCACCTGGGTGTAACGGAAGCCGGCGATGGTGAAGACGGTCGTATCAAAAGCGCAGTGGGTATTGGTACGTTGCTCGAAGACGGCCTTGGAGACACCATTCGTGTGTCGCTTACAGAAGCCCCGGAGGCTGAAATCCCCGTGGCACGCATGCTCGCCGAACGTTACGAAAAGCGCGCAGGACATTCGCCTATTCAGGAAGTTGCTGTACCCATCAATCCCTTTGAATACACCCGCAGACATAGCTCGACCGTGCTCAACATCGGGGGTAAAAACGTGCCTCGCGTTGTGATGGATTACTCCCACCGCGATGAAATAACCGCTGCGAGTCTGTTCGCCGTTGGCTGCAACTATTCGGTGCCGCTCGATAAGTGGAACCTCACCGATATGGCGTGCGACTATATCTATTGCGGATCAAATGCAGTAGACTTTGAAATACCGGGAACACTCGGACTCATCTTCGATCGCGCAACCTGGGAAAAGCACGCCGCAAAAGACCGTTGCTATCCGCTCATCGCCATCGATGAGTTGCACAACCTGCCCCAAGCAGACGCCGTTTTTGTGCATGCATCGTTGAGTGATCTCACCGAAGCGCGTATAGCGGACATCAAGAAACACAACCACCTCGTGTTGGTGCTTACCACATCACACGCGCACGGCATGGCCGAGCAGCGTGCTGCATTCTTTACGCTGATGAACGCCGGTTGTGACACACCTGTCATTGCATGGCGCAACTACAGCGGTTTGAATGAAGATCAATTCATGCTTTACAGCGCTACCGACTTGGGTGCTTTGCTCATCGATGGATTGGGCGATGGCGTTTTCCTTTCAGCAGCTGAAATACCGATGCAACGTGTGAATAGCACCGCGTTTGGAATACTGCAGGCTACACGCACACGCATCTCGAAAACGGAATACATCTCGTGCCCAAGCTGTGGACGTACTTTGTTCGATTTACAAGAAACTACCGCCAAAATTCGCTCACGCACCTCGCATTTAAAAGGCGTGAAGATTGGCATCATGGGCTGTATTGTCAATGGCCCGGGTGAAATGGCCGACGCCGATTATGGCTATGTGGGCACAGGGCCCGGTAAAATCACTCTGTACAAAGAGAAGAACGTCGTCAAGAAAAACGTCCCCGAAGAGCAAGCCGTGGAGGAACTCATTTCCCTCATTAAAGAACACGGCGATTGGGTGGAGGGGGTGTGACCCTCCTCACAGAACCTGAATCCCTGATTTAAGGAGAATGGAGAATAGAGAATGAAGCCCTCTTCGTTCTCTATTCTCTATTCTCTTTTAAGTCTATCCCAAATTCGTAAAAAAATGTAACCTTCTACTTTCCCGCCCCGTTATAAGGGTGTGATTTGTTTTTTTGGTTAATTAATGGATTTGGTTAAGTAAGAAGGCCTCCCAACGGGGAGGCCTTTTTATTTGGTGACTATCCCACCTTCACCTTACGTAATTCGAAGTTCTGGCCAAGGTATACTTTACGTACTTGCTCATCTGAAGCAAGCTCTTCCGCTGTTCCTGCCTTGAGTATTTGCCCGTCGTACAAAAGATACGCCCGATCGGTGATTGAGAGCGTCTCCTGCACATTGTGGTCTGTAATGAGTACGCCTATGTTGCGCTGCTTCAATTGATATACAATTTTTTGAATATCCTCAACGGCGATTGGATCTACTCCCGCAAAAGGCTCATCGAGTAGTATGAACTTAGGGTCCGTAGCCAAGGCCCGTGCAATCTCTGTTCGACGGCGCTCACCTCCACTGAGTGTCCCTCCCATGTAGGTGCGTTTGTGCGTGAGACCAAACTCCTCGAGAAGTGACTCCAACTTATCGGCCTGCTCCTTCTTGCTCAGCTTGGTCATTTCGAGCACCGCCTTGATGTTGTCTTCAATCGACAACTTGCGAAATACGCTAGCTTCTTGCGGCAAATAACCCACGCCCAGCTGCGCCCTGCGATACATCGGTTCTCGTGTGATATCGATATCGTCGAGAAACACGTGCCCTTCATTGGGTTTTACCAAGCCGGTAACCATGTAGAAACTGGTGGTCTTACCCGCTCCATTAGGCCCGAGCAATCCAACGATTTCTCCCTGGTTCACTTCAAAGGAAACACCTTTCACAACGGTTCGTTGACCGTATTGCTTGATGATATGTTCTGCGCGTAGTTTCAACTGGAAATTCTCTGCAGCGAAATTAGTCCTTAATGAGCCTCGCGGGAATGACTGATGTTTTCACAGAATCCGACATCCTACTTCTTCTGTCCGTCGTATTTCTGTTTGTACTTTTCATAGAGTTCTGTTTGCTTGCTCCGCAGCACAATGCTCCTTCCCTGAATGAACGCGTGCGTGAGGGCGTTGGTGCGCATGTCGAGCGCGTCGCCATTCGAAATAAACAACGTTGCATCTTTACCTACTTCGAGTGTTCCACAGCTGCTATCAATTCCGAGAATTTTTGCGGGCGATTGGGTCAATGAACGAACCGCTTCTTCATAGGGCAAACCATAGGCTACCGCAGTGCCGGCATAAAACGGCAAGTTGCGGGCTCCCATCCGCTCCATATCACCTTCGTTTTGAAGAGCGAACTCCACTCCCGCCTGGTGCAAAAGCATCGGCAACTTGTACGGAAGATCGACATCATCTTCCGCATACATAGGCAACTCGTGCAGTCGGCGCAGCAACACAGCTACTTCATTCGCCTTGAGCTGATCGGCAACAAGATGCGCATCATACCCCCCGACAATTACCATGTGTTTTACGCTCTGGCTTGTTTTGAAATTGAGCGCCTCTTGTATTGACTTTGCATCGTCGGCATGCACATACAACTTCTGTGAACCGTTGAACACCCCACGTAATCCTTCAAAGCGCAGTTCACGCAATGCAGGTTCCTTCACAGCACAATAAGCACGAGCCTCATTGAAGAAGGTGTGTATTTCACGCAGCTGTTGGTCATAGGTTTTCACTTTCTCAACATTGACCTTGCCCTTGTCGTAGTGCTTATGGAAAACACCCGGCCAATTGAGGTGCACACCGTCGTCGGCCTTTATCAGCGCATCCTCCCAGTTCCATGCATCGAATTGCATAACGCATGAAGTGCCGCTAATAACACCTCCACGCGGCGTTATTTGCCCCATCAATACACCGTTGAGACGCACAGTGGGTATGATCTCCGAGTCGGTATTGTAGGCTATCGCTGAGCGAATACCAGGCTTGAAGGCACCTGTTTCTGCCACATCGTTGGCCGGACGAATGGCATCCAACTCATGCAATCCCAGTGTTGAGTTTGTTGCAATGAAGCCCGGGTAAACTTGCTTGCCCGCCGCATCAATTGTTTCATCATACGCATTTGCTGCCAGGCGAATGGTGCGCGCATCGGCCACCATATCAAGCTTACCGTTGCGAAATCCGATGGCTGCATTTTCAATAACGGTTCCATCACCAATGTGTGCAGTCGCATTCATGATGAGCACCGAGCGCGTTTGTGCAGGTGCTACCGTTGGGTTTTGCTGTGCGTT
>JBIKSC010000137.1:0-6881 GCA_044348775.1 Flavobacteriales bacterium
ACGGAAGCCATTTTGCGTTTGGCCAACTCAAGTGCCGCGACCACCACCACAGCCTTGGCGGGGCCCATGCCCTTGAACTGAGTGAGTTCTTTGCACTTCATCGCACCAAGCGCTTGCAAATCGTGCTTTACGCCTTGTAATATGCGCCTGGCCATGTCGAGCGCGCTCTCCTCGCGCGTGCCAGAACCGATGAGTAAGGCCAGTAATTCAGCGTCGCTCAAAGCCTGTGTTCCCTTTAGCAGCAGTTTTTCGCGTGGGCGCTCATCGGGCGACCACGCTTTGATAGAGAGTGTTTTTTCCATGGCCGCAAAAGAAAAAAGGCCCTCCAATCGGAGAGCCTTTCATTATTCCTAATGGGAATATCGTATTACTTCAGTTTGTTCACAAACACTTGAGCCTTACCCTTAAGGTTGCCCGCTTTGTTTTTGTGAATCACGCTGTTTTTAGCGAGTTTATCTAGCATACTAACCACCTTTGGAAGAAGTGCAGACGCCTCTTTCTTGGTAGTCAACGCTCGCAACTTACGCATGGCATTGCGCATGGTTTTGTGGTAGTATTTGTTACGCAGACGCTTGGCGTTGTTGCTACGAATGCGAGTAATTGCTGATTTGTGGTTTGCCATTGTTCTATAAAATTCGGGCGGCAAATATAGTGTGAACTTGTTTGGATGCAAAAAAAAAGGAAAAAAAGGAAAAATGTGGCCCGGGTGAACCCTGTGATCCGCGAAAGTGTTTCTTTCTCGTATGCAAAAAGGAGAATGGAGAAAGGAGAATGGAGAACTGTTGCGCGACAGTTCTCCATTCTCCATTCTCATTTCTCCCTTCTCCAAAAACGCTAATCGCTTATGAACACCTCGGAAGTAGACATTGACCGCATCATCCAAATGGCATGGGAAGACCGTACGCCGTTTGAGGCTATTTACGTCCAGTTCGGGTTGAAGGAGGCTGACGTGAAAGCGCTGATGAAGCGAGAACTGAAAGCGAGTAGCTACCGACTGTGGCGTGAACGGGTAGAAGCTTGCGGAACGAAGCACGCGAAACTGAGAAGTGACGACATAGGCCGCTTTAAGAGCAAGGCACAGCGGGCCATCACGAACAACAAAATCAGCAAACGATAAAAATGAGTACATACATACTAGCCGGCGCGAGCAGCGCCATTGCCAAGGCCACTGCCTTACAGCTTATGGATCAGGGGCACCGTGTGATTGGCATCAGCCGAGCGGAAGTTCAGGGCCTTCAAGACTTTCACCAAGTAAATGCGTACGATTTCGGCGCATTTCCTGCGATTGATGGGCCCATTGATGGCCTGGTATATTTCCCAGGGACCATCAATCTTAAACCCTTTCATCGCCTTACACAGGCTGAGTTTCAGAGCGATTTGCAAATCAATACGCTCGGTGCTGTTGCCTTTGTGCAAGCCTACCTGAATAATCTGAAGCAAAGCGCACACCCTTCGGTGGTGCTCTTTAGCAGTGTAGCCGTGGGAGCCGGCATGCCTTTTCATGCTTCGATAGCCATGGCGAAAGGCGCCAACGAAGCCCTCACCCGCTCACTGGCAGCCGAATATGCTCCGCTCATTCGTTTTAACTGTATAGCGCCATCGCTCACCCACACACCGTTGGGAGAGAAGTTCCTCAACACACCGGAAAAAATAGAAGGCGCCCAAAAGCGCAATCCGCTGAAGAAAGTAGGCACACCTCAGGAGCTGGCCGACATGGTCGAGTTCCTATTGTCGCCCAAGTCGGCCTGGGTAACAGGGCAAGTGTTGGCGGTGGATGGCGGGATGGGGGCGCTGAGGGTTTGAGGAATTGTGGGGGCAAACGAACCTAGCCGAAAAGGAGAATGGAGAATGTAGATTAGTGCAGCAATTCTTCATTCTCCATTCTCCAACTTAAGTTATCCATCCTCATCAGCCCCACCGAATCAACATGCATTTTTTTTTCGTCCCCCCTTGCATCATTGAAAGCTGTAACTATATTTGCACCCGCTTAGAAAAACGATGGCCCGTTCGTCTAGGGGTTAGGACAGCAGATTTTCATTCTGTAAACAGGGGTTCGATTCCCCTACGGGCTACAAAAGAAAAAGACCGCTTCGAAAGAGCGGTCTTTTTGTTTGTGGTGAAATGGTGGAATCAACCCGCATTAAACACCGCCACCCAAGCATTATTCGGCAAGAGTCCGCCAAGAATGACCAGGAATAATAACAGTGTGAAAGTGCCCTGAGCGCCGAGCTTCAGGCTGTTTCGGTTGAACACTCCATAAAACACCAGAGCGAGCGTAGAGAAAGTTCCTAGCACCACGAGCACCATGGCGCCGGGCCAATGTTGCATACGAAAGGTAGCACCAAGAATCAACATTGAAAACGTGACGAGCATTGAAGCGTTCTCTGCCATCGACATTCCCAAGGATTGGTTTTCCTTTCGCAAAGAGGTGAAAAGTGAAACAAACAAAATGGCAAATGCCAATATGAGCATAATCGATGCTCCCGGCCAGTGCATGGTCTTAAACAAAATACCGGCTGTTGCAAGCACGAGCATAAGCCCGTTGAAAATTGATTTTGATTTCATGATAAGATTGTTTTGGGGTTTCGAATCGATTAACCCTCCTATTGTCTGAGTTATTGCGCTATTAAAAAAAAAATTTAACGCCCATACATTATTCACCCTGTTCGTCTGTTTACCTTTCAGTCGGATACTATATTACATTTTTATGCAAAAGGCCTTTATGTTATTTTCCTTTGCTCTACTCACTTGTCTTGCAGTTTCATGCAAAAAGGAAAACGTATACACCAATAACCCAATACCCCCAAACAACACCATCTCCACCCTCACAGTTGAGCAATACGTGAATCGCTGCTTTGTGGACCTGCTCGGCAGAGGCGTTACAGACGACGAGCTGAGTGAATTCGTGAGCATACTCGAGAACAACAACTTTTCAATAGAAGCAAGAAAGTCGTTCATCGAAAGATTGCAGCAAGACGATGGTCTGCGAGAACAATATCACACCAAGGTATTTGTGGATATGAAAGCACGCTACCTCGACGCGATCAATGATGCTGAGATAGTGCAAGAAGCAAACTTCTGGCTTTCGCAAGCCATTCAAGCCAGTGCACTGGGCGATGCACTCGCCTCCGAACTGTTCATGCAGGAGTACAATAAGACAATGACGATAAGCAACATGGCAACATCATGGGAAGACTCCCCCATCGATTATCCTGCCTGTGCAAAAGCAATGATGTTCAATTCGCTTTACGACGATTTGAATATGGGCACCTTCAACTTCATCCATGCATCATTTGATCAAAACTTCTATCGTTATCCTACAGATGTTGAATACAATCAATTGTATGCTCCCATTGAATACAATGGCCCCGGCATATTCTTCCAGCAAAACGTTTCCAACAAATCCCAAATGCTCGATGTATTGATTACCTCCACCGAATTCAAAGAAGGTCTGGTGCGCTGGTTTTATCGGAGCTATTTCATTCGCGAGCCTCAGGCACAGGAGCTCACCGAAGGCATTGCCTATTGGACTGCTCAGAACGACTTTAATGGTTTCATCCAAAAAATCCTTTCCAACGATGAGTACGCAGGAATCACCAACTAATACCTTTTCTCCCAAAGCCAGAGTATTCGCAGCCGCCGCAGCGACAGCTCTTCTACAGGCGTGTCGGAAGGAGAATGACATTTTCGAGTTGGAAACACCACTCCTTGCTGCCGACAATAGTTCAAAAACCAAACTGAAGACCAACGAGCAGTTCATCAATATTCTGTACACGCAACTGTTTCAAACGGCACCTTCGGAAGACTACCTGAGCGCGCTTTCGACCATTCTGACAAGTATAGGCGACCAGTTGCTGGCGCGTGAGGTGGTGATTGCCAATTTCTTCAATTCACCCGATGTACAATTGCCGAGCAACGAGGAAATGAGAACTAGCATCGGCGCCTTCGTTGATGAGACCTACAAGAACTTTTACTTACGCCTGCCCGGTGCAGCCGAAAAGGCATGGGTAACTCGGTTCATAGAAACACAGCCGGACTTCACGCCTGAGTTGGTCTACTTTGCCTTTGCATTGTCGAACGAATACCTCTATTACTAACCATGAGTACACGCAGAGACTTCATCAAAAAAACGGGACTAGCCACCGCCGGGGCAACCTTGTTACCCACGCTGTTGCCCTCAGGCAGGTTGTTCGCTGCAAGTGGAAATCGTTCGGCTGAATACGTAGTGCTTGTCATGTTTGCAGGAGGTGTGCGCCACCAGGAATCGGTTGGAAAACGGTATCTCTCCGATGCACAGCCCGGCCAAACAGCCGAGGGCAATCTCATGTACAATATGCTCACAGGCGCTGCTCCATCATCGCAAATTCTTTACGGAACAGGCGATGGAAGTGTGCCCATTGAGCCGATACTCAACAATAGTCTGCAATCACAAGGCACTCTTTTCAACGAGGTACGCGCATTCAACACGGGGCATTATGGTGCTCTCAATTCCATTCTGCAAGGCGCTGATCCGATAGGTCAAGGCCTCCGCATACGTCCGGTTGCTCCGACCATTTTTGAATATCTCCGCCGGCACGGCGGTTATGCTGCGAGTGATGTATGGTTTGTAGGCAACAGTGTAGGAGCTTCTATTCCACTGCTGAACTACAGTTCACACCCCGACTATGGCGTGCGATACGGTGCTAACTTTTTTGCGCCTACCATCACGTTTCACCCCAACAGCCAGACCTACGTAGGCGACATGAAGACATACCATCCCGAAAATGAATGGGCGCCCATGATGCAGTTAAAGTCGTTTCTCGACTCGAACTTCGCCTTGTCCGACCAACAACTGGACGCCCTGGGAAATACAACCGATGAGAAAGAGAATATAAAACTCTTTATGAAGGAAATGAACCTGCGCACCAACATGGGCACCATCGATTTGCCGCCCGTGTCAGATAGCGCAGATACGTATACCATGGGCTATGCGGTCGAAGTATTGAAATGGTTCAAGCCCTCGTTTTTGTGTGTGAACCTCAATGGAGTGGATGTGTGTCACAACGACTTCACTACCTACATCAAGGCAATGCACCGCGCCGACCACGCCGTAGGGGACTTGTGGAACTCCATACAGCAAATACCGGAAATGGCCGGCAACACCACACTCATTTGCATCCCGGAATGCGGGCGTAACGACGAGCCCAATGCCATTGTAGACAGCAACGGTTTCGTTTCATTTGATCACAGCGATGAAAACTCAAGACGCATTTTTGCTCTCATGGCTGGGCCTACCACTCCGGCCAATCTGGAACTGGGAAGTGAGGGCGCATCGATAGGCCAGGTAAGCGATGCCATGATGACCGTGGCTGATTTACTTGGCGTGAAAGAAGCTGTTCAACAAGCAGGTTACATTGACCCTGCGGCACAATCCTTTTTTGACTTGATATGATGCGCAAAAACCTATTCATATTCTCGGTCGTTCTGCTCTCATTCTGGGGCTGTAAGCGCGAGAGCATCAATCCGTATGATGCCATCCAAAATGAGGAAACTACGGAGGTTGCGATGGAATTCCCGGCGGGAACCTTTCCACACCTGTATCAAAAGATTTTCAAACCAACCTGCGCCAACAGCGGTTGTCACGACGGCACCTTTGAACCCGACTTTCGAAGCATCAGCAGCGCCTATAATACACTCCTTCACCATCCCGTCATTGCAAACAACGAGACCAACAGTTTTACTTATCGCGTAGTACCCGGCGATACATCTGCGTCATTGTTGCATGAACGGTTGCTGCGCTTCTTGCCCAACTCCAGCGGTATCATGCCATTGGCACTTGAAAACAACTCCGACTGGCCCGCTAAAAAAAATGAGTACATCACAGCTATCAAGAATTGGATTATGGCTGGTGCTCCGGATGTTGCAGGGAATGCAGCACCCGCGCTGAACACGAATCAGTTGCCAATGAACTATGGCTTAGCCGTTTTCCCTCCCGGCAACACAGTTGACCAGTTTCAAAGAGGCAATCCCGGATTAGTAGGCATTGGGCCGTATGTTATAAACGGCGGCACAGCAGACGTGTACATATACCCATACGATGACAATGCAGGATTATTTAATTTCGAGACACTGGCATGGGAAATATCCCTCTCTGCAATCGATTTTGAACCGATAGCATCCGGCAATTTCGAACCAGCTGTAACGGTATATGCGCCCGACTTTGGCGGTAGTATTTCCCCCTTTACTCGTCACTCAGTACTAAACTTATCGGCCTTCTCCGGACAAATCGTTTATATGCGTCTTCGATTCAACGACGGCATACAGACAAATGATTCTTTCATACCCACTCTTGATTCAGCGCCATTCTGGCATGCGATCTACAGCTTCCAAATTCCGTGAAGAAAATCAACACCTACTATATCACCTTCATACCCTTTCTCTTGCTTACGGTCGGTTGTAAGAAAGAAAAAGTGCCAGTTGTGCCTTCCATTTCGATTGAAAAAGTATCGACCTATGCTGTCGAGGAGTATAACAATGCCATCGAAGTGACTATCAGCTACGAAGACCATCAGGGAGACATTGGAACAACGGACCCCGATGAGCACAGTTTATTCGTAGCCGACGAGCGCTTTCCGGAACAAGACGGTTATCACATCGACCCACTGACCCCCGATCTGCAAACTCTTCACATAAGAGGCAGCCTTCGTTTATCACTGCGCCCTTTGTTTATTATGGGTACCGACTCCTCGGAGACGACACGGCTCACTTTCGAGCTTCGCGACAGAGCGGGGAATGTGAGTAATCGGGTGATGTCGGAAGAGATTACAATTCTGAAGGATTAAGGGTGAGGAGATTCTCTCCTGAAAGCAACCTTTTTTTAGGAAGATGCGTACTAGTATGTT
>JBIKSC010000138.1:0-6870 GCA_044348775.1 Flavobacteriales bacterium
GATAAGTGTTTGTTTCCGCATGGTCAATTAGGATTTGCGTTGAAGGTTGAGCGTGTATCCGACTAAAAATCTGACTTCCGTAAAAGTGCCCCCCGTTGAAGTCACAAATGGAGTGCTGTTGTGCAAAGCGTTAATCGTAAGGTTAAATTGATGTGCTTTCTTGATCTGATAGGCAACGGTAGCGAAGCTGTTAAGTGTTGCTCCGGCAGGTTGTCCACTTTGAAATCCTTTGTTGTATGAAACGTTTAGGCTGGTGCGCAGTTTATTGCTCATAAATGGTTTGGAGGCACCCAACGTAGGGCCAACTAGAAAATACGATCCTGTGTAAAATGAATTGTGACTCACATTCACCCCTCCCATCAAACCAAAATTGTCTCGAAGTCGAATATGATTGGCGTTCACATTTAAAAACCACACCTGATTTTCTCCTGTGGCATAGGTTCCAAAAGGATTCAGGTCTTGCAACTCCTGATAGCTCACGTTCATGGTGAAATTCATAGAACGCAGTTTATTTATAATGGTGTAGTTCTGAGACAAGCTTAGACTAAGGTTGTTTTGCGCGACGCGAAAAGTATCGTTAACCACCCGCAATCCTTGTTCCTGAGCAGTTCCATAATTCGAGAAACTCAAATTCACATTATAGTTCTTGGTTGGTTGCAAACCCAGATTAGCCGAACTGATTGTTCGCACAGATGTGTAAGCCTTTCTTCCGGTTATATTATCTTGTTGCTTTCCTATGCTACCGCTCAACTTGATTTTATTCTTCAACAAACGAATGGAGGGCTCAATGGTGATCGAGCGCAGGTCGGTTTGCAGATAAAAAGCTGCCAACGCTCTGTAATCAGGGTCGACTTGTTTGGCCTGCACTTTCAAACCGAAATGCTTGTGATTATAGCTGATGGATGCATTGCCGGCTTTAAGCAATTGGACACCCACGCGCGGCTGAAATAAACTCGGAAATGGATTGTATTGCTGAATGGTATCGAGTACCACCAAATTCAAATCACGATTGAGTAGACTCAATCCCACATCCAAGCTGAAAGTTAACCTCTTACTGAGTGCTAATTTGCTGCTTACGCCCAACGCTACGTTGTCCTGTGGTTTGAGTGATGCGGAATCGAGAATAGCAATCGACTGCACTTCGTCGTACACCTTTACCAGCGACAAATCAAAATATGACCTGCGATTGCCGACCCCTACTTTAGCGCCATATCCCATTCGCTTGAAAGCTGCGTTTGGCGCATCGATGATAGTCGCATTCGTGTCTTGAGCAATGGGCTTGGCAAATCGACCGTAGAAAGCAGAAAATCGAAAACCTTTCGGATTCATCTCCACCCCTCCTCCCAGGAATTGAATGCCAGACATGACATACGGATTCATTCGGATACTGCGATAACCCGCGTGGAGGGTAAGCCACTTGTAGTAAGGGCTAACACCATATCTATTGAAGGGTTGACTGAAAGAGCGGTTACGACTTCCATAATTGAAGCTGAATGGTATCTGCCATCCATAAATATTGACTGACGGCGATCCTGTGACCTGCCACCAAAAAGGCTCATTACGTGGGTCACCGTCACCAAAATACATATAAGGACCCGCTTGCACATTAACAGATCCGCTGAATATCACAGGATTCGACTTCCCAATTTGTGAAAGATCCTGGGCGGTAATTTTCAATAAGCCCCCATAGAACAATACCACTAAAAAAAGACAGGCTATGTAAATTGTTTTTTTCAAAATAGAATCGTGGCAAGCAATGATGAAACCCTTTATCGTGCGTTAGTTTGCATGATGTCAAGGTCTTCGATACAATATTCCTACAATACTTACGCGAGCAGATGGCGCTTCTAAAGAATGGCTTCCTTGACTTAATATCCGGTAAGGTTCAAGGTGTATCTGGTCAATGCCCCAAAAAACTGAGAAACTCATCTTTTTTCCGGCGCGACACCGTCAATGTTTTACCGTCACTCATTTCCACATAACCACCATCGGTGCGCACAAAGCGTCTTAGGTGATCAACATTGATGAGCGAGGAGTTATGAATGCGGTAAAAACCTTTGTCGGACAGTATCTTTTCGTATTCGCCTATAGATTTAGAGCATACGACCTCTTGACCCGCGGTGAGATAGAAAACTGTATAGGGCCCTGTGGAAAGACAATACAAAACATCCGATGTTTCTATAAAGTGAATACCCTTATCGGTGGAGACACTAATCTTATTTATCTGTTTTTGACTCTTGATATAGTCGAGTAAAGCATCCATCGCCTGATTGTCAGGCTTGCTGAGTGATTTAAGCTTATGCACTGCCGCTTTCAATTCATCGACATCCACGGGTTTAAGCAGATAGTCAAGAGCTGATACGCGAAAGGCCTTCAAAGCAAACTCGTTGTATGCGGTTGTGAATATGACCTGGATATTTAAAGATGCCAACTTTTCCACCAATTCGAATCCATTGAGCTGGGGCATTTCCACATCAACGAAGAGCACATCAGGTTCAAGAGCAGGTATTTTCTCGAATGCCTCAACCGACGATGAAAAAGATTGAAGAATTTCAATTTCCGGACAATGCTTTTTTAAGGTGTATTCAAGAACCTCAATACCGCTAACCTCGTCGTCAACAATAACTGCTTTTAATGTAGAGTGCATCATGCTTTTACTTGATTTGAATGTTTAACTAGAGCCAACTTGAGCACTACCGAAGTGCCTGAGGGTTTGCCATCTGGCGAGAAAAGGTCCGTGATTCTTACGGCCTCGCCTTCCAGGGTATCGCCGTTGAAATTCATTATACGCTTAGCTGTAACATCCAGCCCATGCGACTTCGTTTTGAGTGATGTTTTGCTACGCAGATCGATAGCGGCTTCTCTTCCTACTCCATTGTCTTCGATATCAATCTCTAAAAAATTGCCTCTTTTGTGCAGGCTGATGCGCAGCATTCCGGGAGTATCCTTATGTAAGAGCCCATGCCAAATGGCGTTCTCCACATAGGGCTGAATGACCATAGGCGGCACCAGCAAATGACTTGTGTCTAGCTCAGGATCAACCTCAATTTGCCAGGTAAATTTGTTCTCGAAGCGCTTGTTTTCAATTTCAATATAAAGATTCAAAGCCATCAGCTCCCTTTCCAGAAGCACGCTGCTTTCCATCGAATTATCCAGTATGAGACGAATGAGGCGGGCGAACTTGGTCACAAAAGCCGATGCTTCGTCCGTTTTATTCCGGATGATATAACTGTTTATCGAGTTCAGGCTATTGAAAATGAAATGCGGATTCATCTGACTGCGAAGCGCCTTGTTCTCGAGTTCGTTCAATTGCTGACGAAAAGCACTTTGCTGATGGGCCTTTTGGCGAATGAGACTGATTCGCTTCTTATATATCCAGAATAAAACCGAGAATAGCATAAGAACAAGAGAGATCAGGAAAATAGTGCGTTTCCAAAACGGCGGTTGCACAATCAGAGTTAACACACGCTCCTCTGTGCACCATTCACCAGCGCCGTTTTTTGCGCGCAGACGAATAGTATATACACCATGACTCAACTGTGAGTATGCAGCATCGCCGTCTTTTCCCCGAAGCACCCAATCGTGATCGACACCATCCATCATTGTATAATAATAGTAATCTACCTCCGAGCCGATGTCCGGGACAGTAAACCGAATACGAATATCATCTTCCGTGTAGGCCAATTGAAGCGTGTCAAGCGCATTATAATTACCCTGGTTGATATAAGGCTGCGAAAGCACATCTATAGAAGTAATATAGATTTCCCCATTATCATTGTTGGCGAGCAATATGTTCGGGCTGAATTTCCATGCATAGTCTCTTCCACCAATGTACATATTACCATCCTGATTAAACTCGATCACATTAGCATCGGCGATTTCCAGTCCCTGCTTCTTGGTGAAATTACGAATGTGTAAATTGCTTGTATTCACTACTGAAACGCCCTTGTCGGAAAGCGCCCATAGATTTCCTGATCCATCAAGGGTCATCGAAAGTATACGAGCACTTAAAAGGCCATCGGCATACGTAATATAACGGATGGTGCCTGTCACCGGATTTAGGCAGGCCAGACCGATACTAAACATGTTAATCCAGATGCGACCTTCAGCATCTTGCAGCACCGATTCGGCGTTGCCCTTCAATAGATTGTTGGCCGGGTTTTCAGAGTTAAACTTCTTGCATGTACCCTGTTTCGGGTCGAATAGAAATAATCGGCGCGTATCAGTAACACACCAAATGGAATTATCCCGATCGACATATGTCTGTATCAGGTTAAACGAGTCTAATCCAGAAGCATTCCTGAATTTATCGGAGTAATTGACAACGGATCCGTCCTTTTCATTCCAAGCATACAAGCCATTGGTCGTTGCCAACCAAAGCATTCCGAAAGAGTCATACGCCAGCGACCAAACATGTTTTCCTGTGAGTCCTGCTCCATCGATCGGCACACGTGTAAGCATCTCGGGCGCTTGCGAATTGAATAACAGCAACCCTTGAGAAGAAGCAATATAATATAGTTGACTATTCGCTTTGGATTGAGTCACTCCGTTGACGGCAAGTATCCCGCTATATCCCTGCAATGGCACTAGACCCTTGAGTTTGCCTGTTTTCCCAGAAAAAGAATATAGTCCATTTCTATAGTAGGTTCCACCATACAACAAGCTATCATTTTCCGGTTTTATGAAAGCCGAAAGCACGTTGACTCCATTCTCAAAATCAAACTTCAAAGCCGTTCCGTCGTATTCAAAAATGTCGCTTGAACGCTCCGTCATGCGCGAGAAGCCCGTATTGGTTCCCATAAAAATGTGATTGCCGGAGTTATACAAACTGATGCCCGTTTCCAAACCGGTAGTGCGGTTCCAACGCTCATTATCTAGATTTAAATACTCAATCGCCCCCGTGTGATAATCAAGTATACCAAATCCATGGTAATAGGAAGTAAAGAGAATTTTATGATGATTCAGGATGATAAAATCATTGACTTTATTGGAATAACCAGTGTTCCCTCGTTTTTCGTAATCAATCAAATGCTGTTTCCAAGAGTTGCTTCGTGGATTGTATTCATAAATACCATTCACCCACGAACCCACCATTACATTCCCTTCCGAGTTGATATGTAGTTTTAAAAACAGGTTTTTCTCATGTTTTTTCGTTCCGTCAGGTTCAAGCTGTTCAATGCAGGTAAAATCACCGTTTGACGGATTAAATCGGACTATTCCCACACGAGTCGAAATCCAGAAATTATTCGCAGAATCGCTCTCCACATCCATCACTTCATTGAAGTTGTAGAGTCGAGTGGATGTATCGAACGAAGTTAGCGTGAAGCTCTCATCTATAGGATTGAACCTAGCGAGCCCTTTTCCGAAAAAACCAACCCACATGCTGCCATTGGCATCCATAGAAATGGATGTTGGGTTATTACTCGGCACTCCATTGGGCCTGTCAGGGTTATACACGTACCGCTTAAACCGATTCGTTTCCGGATTGAAAACGCTTAAGCCATTATCGTGAGTAGAGATCCAAATGAGCCCATTCTGATCTTCGAACAAATGGCCCACCTGGTTGCTACTGAGGCTAGTGCTATCGGCCGGATTGCAAATGAAATTGGTGAAGCGAAAGCCATCGAAACGCGACAGACCTGAATTAGTGCCTATCCATAAGAAACCACTCCGATCCTTTAGAAAATAACGCACGGTGTTATCAATCAGACCTTCTTCAGGTGTGTAGTGGTAAAAACGATAGCGACTTTGCTGGGCAAGCAGATGGTTGTTCGAAACGAACAAGCACAACCACACGCACAAGAAAAGAAGCAAGCGCATTTAAAAATATTTATCCCGACGAAAGTAAAAGAACAGCTTTGTTTCGAGAAGCTTAGTTAATATCCGGTCAGTTTGAGAGAATATTCGGTTGGAGATGACGTGTTATATGCCTTCACCCAATAACCTGGCTGCTGCTTGAAAAGGGGAAATGTTCCCTTCAGCAACTAATGCCTCCATTGATGCAAGCTCCAATTTCAAATTTGTATTTTCATAGAAGCGTTCCACAATGCGAGCCCTCAGTTCTTCATGCAGCCAAGACAGATTTTGCTTTTTACGTCGTTCATTGAAAAGACTTCGTTCTTGCATCCAAGTTGTGTACTGTGATAGCAACTGCACCACCTCATCGATACCCTTCTGCTCGAGTGCCGAGGTAGTCAGTACCGGTGGAAACCAGCCATCTTCGCGCGCCGGGAATAGATGCAGAGCTGAGGCGTACTCCGCTTTAGCGCGCGTAGCATTAGCGCTATTGGTCCCGTCTGCTTTGGTAATTATCATCGCATCGCACATTTCCATAATGCCTCGCTTAATGCCTTGCAGCTGATCACCCGCTCCGGCCAGCATGAGCAATACAAAGAAATCGGTCATGGCATGCACGGCAGTCTCACTCTGCCCCACTCCTACCGTTTCTACCAAAATCGTATCGTAGCCGGCAGCTTCGCAAAGCAATATGGTTTCACGCGTTTTACGCGCTACGCCACCGAGTGTATCGCTGGAGGGCGATGGACGAATAAATGCGCGACTATCTGCCGCTAAGCGATCCATGCGCGTTTTATCACCTAAAATACTGCCTTTACTGATGGGGCTACTCGGATCTACTGCCAGCACTGCCACCTTCTTACCCGCCTCGAGCAGTGACATTCCAAAGGTGTCGATAAACGTGCTTTTGCCTACACCCGGAACTCCAGTTATACCCATTCGTACCGAGCGACCAGAAGCCGGTAAGCAAAGACGCACAATTTCATTCGCTACCTCATCCGGTCCGCTTTCAATGCAGGTGATTGCCTGCGCCAAGGCCGCGCGGTCGCCTTGTATGAGCGCGGCAGCGAGCGA
>JBIKSC010000139.1:0-6798 GCA_044348775.1 Flavobacteriales bacterium
GAGCAAAAACATCTCCGTGTTCTTCAAGCCCGAAACACGGTTGGCGAGAATGGTTTCCTCGCTATGCCCGGGCGGAGAGAATTTGCGTTCCGTAACACTTTCCATCATGAATAGATGTTGTTGCTTGAAGAAGTTAATCGCGTTGCGAGCGTTCGTATCCAGCTTGATAGGAAGAGTGTCACACAAAAGAGTGGAGTCGATGATGGCACCAAAAACAAGTTTGTTGTAGCTATTGTAGGTAAAAGCCGTTTGCGCTTCCGGATTATTTACATCCTTGTTTTCGATTGCTTTTTGAATAATCCGTTCTGCCGGGTTTACTCCGGGTCGAATCGTTATTTCAGAGAGTACATTTGATTTAGGCGTTAATGCTACATTAATCGGTATGGTTTTGTAGCTCTCAAAAAACAAGGGCTCAAAGCCAATCAGATTTATGTGAATGGCGCTCAGTGAATCTGTTAGGGAAAGCTCGAATTTCCCATCGATATCAGAATAAACACCGTTTACTGTGCCTTGCTCCACGATGGCCGCGAATGGCAGTGGCTCGCCTGATTGACGATTCACAATGGTGCCTGCAAGCGTTTGGCCCATGATACTGTCATGAAAAAGGAGGCCAACCAGGAATGCAACTAGATAGGTGGTGGTTTTCACAGTTGTCAAATATAGTCGAGTGTTGTACTTGTACTTTTGTATCGATGTCACAAGCCTTTTCCGAAATAAGGAGGTACTTACCTTACCTAACTCCGGTTAAGGTATGGAACGCATTAGTTGTCCTTCTGTCGTTCTATACCGCCCGTAAATGGGGAGGCAGGCATCCGGCCAGGCCTATGAGTGTGAGTATCGAGCCCACTACGGCATGCAACCTCGGCTGTCCTGAATGCCCGAGTGGACTGAAGATGTTTTCCCGGAAAACTGGTCACGTCCGGTTGGATGATTTTCAGCGTTGGATCGATTCCATGGCTGATCATCTCATTCATCTGAACCTCTATTTTCAGGGTGAACCCTTCATTCATCCTGAGTTTATTCGATTGGTTGAATACACACGTAAGCGAAAAATATTTACATCAACCAGCACTAATGGCCATTTTATTACAGAGTCGGTAGCCCGGGAGATCGTCTTATCCGGATTAGATCAAATCATTATCTCCATTGATGGTGTAACGCAAGATGTATATGAGCAATATCGCATCCATGGCAAGCTGGATAAGGTTTTGGAGAGTACTCGTTTTTTGGTAGAGCAGAAGCATAGGTTGCGTTCGCGAACGCCTCATGTAGTCTTTCAGTTTCTCGTTGTAGCGCCTAATGAACATCAAATACCGGATGTGCTGAAGTTGGCGGATGAACTGGGAGTGGATGAGGTTCGATTGAAGACAGCGCAGGTATATGATTATGTTAACGGGAACCCATTGTTACCGAAAGATGAGCGTTACAGTCGCTATGTGCGAAAGGCCGATGGTACATACCGCGTGAAAAATTTGCTTGAAAACCAGTGCTGGCGAATGTGGAGTGGGTGCGTTATTACTTGGGATGGAAGGGTGGTCCCCTGTTGCTTCGACAAGGATGCCACGCATGCCTTGGGTAGTTTGCGTGAATGCTCCATGCCGGAAATCTGGAATGGCACTGCCTATAGAGATTTTAGAAAAAAACTGCTGCAGTCCAGAGCCGAAATTGATATTTGTGCGAATTGTTCAGAGGGAACTCGTGTTTGGACAGAAGCTTAATCAGGAAGCTCTTGACAGGTTCAAGTTTCTTTCTATCTTTCGCCAATGCAAGTGCTGGAGTTCCTAAAGGAGTTGACCAATCCGGAGTCTATCATTCATCATGGAGGATTGTTGCTGTTGTTGCTTGTCATTTTCGCAGAGAATGGCCTTGTAGTTGGGTTCTTTTTACCCGGTGATTCCCTCATTTTTTTGGCAGGACTAATTTGTGGAACGAAGCCTGACCTGTTAGGAACGGAAATAACGACACTCACTATTTCCATGTTTTTGGCAGCAGTTGCAGGCAGTCTGTTTGGCTATGTGTTCGGAAGAAGAGTGGGGCCGCCATTGTTTGAGCGAAAGGACTCTATTCTTTTCAAGAGGAAGTATCTGGATATTACGCAATCGTTTTATGCAAAGCACGGCGGAAAAACATTGGTGCTCGGACGTTTCCTTCCCATCATTCGCACCTTTGCTCCTATCATCGCGGGTGTCATTCGTGTACCTGTTCCCACCTTCATGTTTTTTAATGTGGTTGGCGGTGCTCTTTGGATTACTTCCTTGAGTCTGATCGGGTATTTTCTAGGAACGCAATTCCCTGCAATAGAAAATTACGTAGGCTATATAGTGATAGGCTTTATAGGAATAACAACCACGTTGCTCGTTCGTACTTACATCAAACAAAGACGAGAATCGAGCGCTCTTAAAAAGGAGAAGATCGATGAGGATGATGAGGCTCCGATATTGATGCCTTAGTATTTCTAAAAGGAACTACTTATTACAGCTGTTATTAGCTCCGTTTTACTGATGCCCTGAACACCGGCTTGCTGCGGTATAATGCTGGCCTCTGAAAATCCGGGTGTAGTGTTTACCTCTATGACGAAAATGTCCTGTCCACGTATGATGTAGTCAACGCGTATCATTCCCCTGCATTCGAGCGCACCATAAATGGCTTCTGAATTGGCTTGAACACGATCGTAGATTTGCTTATCAAGGCGTGCGGGTGTTATTTCTTCTGATTGTCCCTGATACTTCGCTTCGAAGTCGAAGAATTCTTTTTGTGATACAATTTCGGTTATCGGCAGCGCCATAACCTTTCCTTGCCATTTAATAACGCCACAGGTAACCTCTGTGCCCTGAATGAACTCCTCAATAATTATTTGACTGTCGACTTGCAGCGCTGTATCAATTGCCTTATGAAGGTCTTCTGCGGCATTTACGCGGGATGTCCCAATGCTACTTCCGCCACAGTTTGGCTTTACGAAGCAGGGTAGTCCAACATGATCAATGATTTGCTGAGCAGAGTAAGAATCGGTTCGCTTAAGTGTGAGGCTTTTGGCAACGTTAAAGCCATACGTGCCCAATACGCGGGTTGTCATTTTCTTGTTGAATGTGAGAGCCATATTGAGCGTGTCTCCAGTCGTTGTCGGAATGCCTAGCAACTCGAAATAACCCTGCAGTATACCGTTTTCACCCGGAGTTCCATGAATGATCATGAATACCCCGGCGAATGTTATTTCAGCGCCATTGATGGTAACGCTGAAGTTGCCTTTGTTGACGGGAATATCTCCTTGTTCTGTTTCGGCATACCATGCAGCATGCGTGATTACTATCTTGATAGGGTCGTATTGGTTGCGATCGATGTTGTTCATGATCATTTGAGCACTGCGCATGCTCACAACCGACTCACCGCTATATCCGCCGCAAACCACAGCAATTCTCTTCTTCATGGTAGTTCTTTATTGCTTCAAATTTCAGCTCTGCATGAATTGAATGTTTCGCATCAATCAGCGCGTTTGAACACCGGCAGGTTGATAGCAACCTGTTTCCTTGTTATCATTGCCATCTAAACAATTTGTCATGTTCAAACAACGAGTTATCGCGGCGTTATGCGCCATTGGAATTTCTGCGCAGGCAACTGCTCAAGTTGCAGGTTCTGCGGGTCCATACACCTTCACAGTAACCAAGGATAATGCAGCGGGCGCCATAGAGAACCAATGCCAAACAGGCACATGTTGGAGTTTTGCCACCGTTTCTTTTTTAGAGGCCGAGGTACTGCGAAAGGGTGGAAAGGCTGTGGATTTATCTGAAATGTATAATGTGCGCGTTACCTACCCGCTGAAGGCTGATGCATTTGTGCGCTACCAGGGTAAACAACAATTTGGCCCGGGTGGCCTTAGTCACGACGTGTTGCGTGTGGTTGCTGAGAATGGTATCGTTCCTCAGTCAGCATATTCGGGCATGAAACCGGGAGTTTCAGAGCATAACCACGGAGGACTAGATGCATTGCTTGAATCAACCGTCAAGACTGTGCTCGACAAGAAATTGAATGAGGAAGGCAATGCGTGGAAGAATTCGGTAGAGGGTATTCTTGACGCTGAGATAGGCTCTGTTCCTTCGTCTTTCGAGTTCAATGGAAAGAAGTATACACCCATGCAGTTTCGTGATGAGCTGAAAATTAATGCGGCCGACTACGTTAGCATAACGTCATTTTCCCATCATCCGTATTACTCCTCGTTTGTGTTAGAGGTGCCAGATAACTGGGCCAAAGGAAGCTTTTATAACGTGCCTCTGCAAGATTTGGAGAAGATTACAGAGAATGCAATAGACAATGGATACACCATTGCCTGGGATGCGGATGTAAGCGAAAAAGGTTTTTCCTACGCGCAAGGTGTTGCCGTTCTTCCTGCAGTTATGCCCAAGAAGGATGAGTGGTGGACAGTTATGCACCCTGAAATGGCACCAACCGCTGCATCACGCCAAGATGCGTTCGATCGTTTTGAAACGACTGATGACCATTTGATGCACATCACCGGTAAATCGAAAGACCAACAAGGAAACACCTATTACATCACAAAGAACTCATGGGGTGCCACTAATTCATTCAAAGGATATCTGCATGTTTCGAAAAATTACTACCTCATGAAGACGGTAGGTATTGTGGTACACAAGGATGCTATTCCTTCTGATATCAGAAGCAAACTCGGATTGAAATAATCGATGAAGAAGTTCTCAAATCTCTCGGCTGGAGCCAAATTCTGGCGAGTTATCTGGTTGTCGGTAGTTCTTTTTTTCGGAATCACCCTTTTCTGGGTCACTTCCTTGAAGTGGATAAATCCGCCTACAACCTTTTTACAATTGACAACCGATTGTCCTCCCGGAGCGGAGTTTCGTAAGGACTGGGTTGATGGCGATGAGATTTCTACCTATATGAAATTGGCTGTTGTGGCGAGTGAGGACAACAACTTCATGAAGCACGGCGGCATCGATTGGGGTGCGGTAGAGAAGGCCCGCAAGTATAATGAGACCGTGGGTAAGAAGAAGGGTAAGTATCGTGGAGCAAGCACCATAACGCAGCAAACCGCGAAAAACGTTTTTCTCTGGCCCGGACAATCCAAATTGAGCAAGTGGATTCGTAAAGGCTTTGAAGTCTATTTCACGTATCTCATTGAATGGATTTGGGGCAAAGACCGAATCATGGAAGTTTATCTCAACGTCATTGAAATGGGGCCTTGTAAGTTTGGTGTAGGGGCTGCAGCAGCGGATTACTTTGGTGTGGCAGCAGCGAACTTAACACGTGATCAAGCAGCGCTTATTGCCGCTTGTCTGCCGAACCCGAAGAAGTACAGCGTTGCCAAGCCAGGTGGCTACATGAAAAAGAGACAGGCTCAGATTGCTCGACTCACACGATTGATAGGCGATGATTACTTCAAGCGTTATGGCAGTGAAATGGCGAAGGAACAGCGCGAGGCAGTGGAACGAGATGTAGAGGAAAAGTTGCGTCAATTACCGGAGGATGAAGTGCCTGCAATTGTCGAAGAAAACGAAGAGGTGGCGGTGCAGCAAGATAAACAACCAGAGCAATCTGCTCCTGAATCTCCAATTATCGAGAGTGAGGAGGCTACGGTTGCTTCAGATACAACTGGTGCTCCTTAGAAACCGAACAATCCGCCGACACGAAATATGGGATTGCTGTAAGGGGAGTTTGGGTCTTGAATCAGGTCGTACATGATCATGGCACTGAATCCAATTCTTCCACCACTGTTGTAGCCGGCTCCTACAAGCCATACAGGCACATTTACCGAGGCCATATTGCCATATCGATTAGAAGCTTCTCGCCGAAGCATCTCGAATTCGGTATGGGCAATGATTGTTTTAAGCACGTAGGCTCTGCTCCATACACTTGCGCCATAGTTGGATTGTGAGATTCCTCCTTGCGAAACATAGAAGTAGTTAAGTCCGATACCATTCACCCACCAATCATTGGTTCGATATCCGATCATCGGATTGACCTGGAAAAAAGTGGTGGCTCCGAAAGCTCCACCGAAGTTCCCCCCGAATACAAGCCGATCTCGAAAAGGTTGTTTGGGCTGAGTTTCTTCCTTCTTCGCGGAAGATGAGGCGTAATCTTCCTCCGTAGTTTTTTGAGCATGCAGAGGCAATACGTTCGAAAGTAAAAGCAAGATGACTAGAGCTGGAATGCGCATAGTCAAAAATAGGATGTGTCTGTTCATTAATTGAAATTCTTCCTTTCTTTGGCGTCAAAGTTTGACTGCTGAATGAGTGAGATTGAATTAGCAACTCGTATTGTCGATCGCATGTATAACCACGATCCGATGTCGCAATGGCTGGGAATTGAACGTGTGCAAGACGGTCCCGGTATCTCCGTTCTTCGAATGGTGGTTCGCAAGGAAATGCTCAACGGTTTTTCAATCGCTCATGGCGGAATTTCATACAGTCTTGCAGACAGTGCATTGGCCTTTGCGAGCAATGCGCGCGGCGTACAAGCGGTGTCTATAGAAACTTCTATTGCGCACGTAGCTCAAGCGCGCGAAGGAGATATCCTTACAACGAGGGTAGAGGAGAAAAGCTTAACAACCCGCACAGGACTTTATCATGTCGAGGTAATGAATCAAGATGGCAAGGTGATAGCCTTCTTTAAAGGTACCGTTTTTCGCACCGGAAAAGTGTGGGAGGTTTAAGGCTAGCAGAATTATGGGCGATACTTGACTATTTGCTTGGCAAAGCTTTTTCCTTGCTGCTCTATCACAATATAGTAATCACCTTCCGGATAGGCGGACAAAGCAATCAGTCTCTTATAATT
>JBIKSC010000140.1:0-6738 GCA_044348775.1 Flavobacteriales bacterium
AATTTGCACCATGGAAACCTCGAAGAAAATACCCACCTCACTCTATGCGGAAATGACGCCCAACCCGGCGGCTATGAAGTTTGTTGCCGACCGTGCGCTCATCACCGGTGGATTACAAGTCGAATATAGAAGTAAAGCGGAAGCAAAAGGTTCTTCGGCTCTGGCTGAAGAGCTTTTCAATTTTCCATTTGTTACCAGTGTTTTCATCAGTAGCAACTACGTGACTGTGCTCAAAGATGAGTCACTCGGGTGGGAAATGATTGTGCAGCAGCTTCGCGAGTACATGCGTGAATGGCTAATGGACAACGAAGTGGCGGTAAGCGCAATACCTGCTGAGTTAGTGAATCGCACACGCGAAGCCGCCGCCGGAAACGATACCGTTTCAGCCAGCAAAGAAACTTTGGATTACAGCGGATTTGAACCAACCGAGTACGATGATGAGATCCGGTTCCTCTTACACGAGTATGTTCGTCCGGCAGTGGAAAGCGATGGAGGCGCAATCGACTTCATGGCTTACCGCGATAAAAAAGTGTATGTTCAACTCAAAGGATCGTGCAGCGGATGCCCCTCTTCAACGGCAACACTCAAAGGTGGTATCGAGAATTTATTGAAGGCCAAAATGCCGGATATTGTTGAAGAAGTTGTTGCGGAAGCCGTATGAGTGCAACAAGGAGATTGGTACTCATTCACGGCTTCACCGAACATCCTTCCATGTGGGATGTGTTAATCCGAGAATTGAATGACCAAAGCCTAGCCATATCCACTCCATCTATTCCTGGTCACGGATTCCATCCTTCGTTGACCAATGAGTTTACTGCAAAAGCATATTGTGAGGCACTCATCGCGCAAATCCCTCACGACTCTTTGCCTTGGATAGTCGTTGGTCATTCGATGGGAGGCTACTTGGCGTCGAGCCTAGTCAGCATGGTTTCCGATCGAATTGCGGCATTGGGTTTTTTTCATTCGAAAGCCGGTGCCGATAATGCTCAGAAACTCGAAGACCGCAAAAGGGCCATATCAGCTGCGTCACAAAACAAGGACTTATATCTCGCTACAATGCTGCGCAATACACTCTCTGAAAAGAATGTCATGCTATTTCAGAAAGAGTTGAGTTTTATGATTGAATCTGCTCAAAAAGATATTACAGCTGATTGCATTGCGGCGGCGCATGAGGTCATGATTGAGAGACCCGATAACATTTCATATTTAGTATCTGCACGATTTCCAATTTACTATTTCCTCGGTCTGGAAGACAAGTCCATTCCTATTAATCAAATCAAATCGGAGTTGGAATCATTGCCGAATGCCAACATACATGTCGCGAGCAACGCCGGGCACATGGGTCATATTGAATGTAAGGACGCTGCTTTAGAATGGCTGGTTAACGTTTGCAAGAACTAAGGCTTCCGCACAGCCGCGTATTGCTTATAGTCCAGCGCTACCTGCATCGCCTTCTTGAAGTCCGGATCTGACTCAAGCGATACTCTGACCATGGCATTATCATCAAACAAACTGCGTGCAAACTGTCCCTTGATACGTGACTTCAATTGCGGTGAAATTTTCTTAACCACCTGTCGGTTAATTTTAATGTCGTCTTTCTCCGCCATTTCTATTAATCCGTTTAACATAGGATCTGTCACCGAAAACTTCGCGATAAATTCATCCGCTGTCTTGAACTTTTTCATGTCTTTGCGATGAGCATCCAAATAGGTGAAGCAATAGTTGCGAATAATTCCACTGTATGCAATTTCAGACAACAGCCCTGAGAAGTAGATGCTATCGAGAGGTACAAAAACATCGGGCATGATACCTCCACCTCCATAGACGAGCCTGCCGGAAGGGGTTCGAAATAGAAGCGAGTCAGGAAAACGAACGCTATCTGCGCTTGTCAATTCACCCTTTTCGAGCCGCGTTCTGAAATCATCTTCATACACGATAGAATCTCCATATGGTTTTTGAATGCAGCGCCCGGTTGGTGTGTAGTAACGCGCAACTGTTAGGCGCAGAGCACTGTTATCGGCCAATTCCATTTCATGTTGCACCAACCCCTTACCAAAAGAACGTCGACCAACTGTTACCGCCCGATCCCAATCCTGAAGGGCTCCCGCTACAATTTCACTGGCCGATGCCGAACTCTGATCAATCATGACTACCACGTTGTAATCGCGATAACGGCCTTTCTTCCCGGATCGAATTTCATCTTCACCCGTATGTATGCCGCGAGTTCGAACAATGGTTTTTCCCTCGGTTAAAAATTCTTCGACAATTTCAGCGGCTTGATTCAATAAGCCTCCTCCGTTTCCTCTCAAGTCAAGAATAAGCGACCGACAACCTTCCTTCTCGAGATCCTCTGTTGCTTCCAAGAACTCTTCATACGTTCTCTCGGCAAAACGGTCAATGCGGATATAGCCAACTGAATCGTTTACCATAAACGACGCGTTCACGCTTTCAATCGGAATACTTCCGCGCTCGATATTGAACTCTTTCATTCCCGCCTCACCTGGACGAATGATGGCTACACGAACCTGACTTCCCTGTTTTCCCTTTAATAGCTTTTGCGCTTTATCACCATCGAGATCCTTTCCTGAAATTGCCTGACCATCGACCATCACAATGCGATCTCCCGACAGGAGACCGGCATTTTCAGACGGCCCGCCGGCAATTGTTTTTACCACCATCAAAGAATCACGAAGAATGAGAAACTCAATTCCTACTCCGCTAAACTCACCCTTCATGCGTTCCTTTTCAAGCGCAACCTCGTCGGAACCCATATAGTAACTGTGAGGGTCGAGGTTTTTCAAAACACTGGCAATCGCATCTTCAATAAGTTGCTTCTTGTTGATGCTGTCTACATAATTGTCCTCAATAAAGTCAATCAGACTGACGAGTTTATTTGCGTTCTGCTCTATCGATGGCTTCACCTGAAGCAGATTCTTATCGCCGAGGTTCGTGCCGATAAACATACCCGCAATTAGGGTCAGCGCAAACAACAACGGTTGCACCGGAGACGGCTTTCGATCCTGTTGATTAGAGTTAGAGTTCAACGACTCCTGAGTTTCTTCGCTCATAGCTTGGGACAAATCTAATCAGTCGAATGCAATTGCAATTTTTGTTAGACAATATTGTGGAGTAAATTCTAACCTCCTAATCAGATATCCGGTATTTGCACAATCTCCAATTCGGCGCTCCTCAAAAATTCAAGCCCCGTTATGTCTTTGTACTCGTTGATATAGACCAAACGGCGGATGCCCGCCTGCAGAATAAGTTTACAGCACTCCTTGCAAGGAGAGAGAGTAATGTAAAGAGTGCTCCCCTTGGCATCATTGGCTGAGCGTGCAATTTTCAGAATCGCATTCGCTTCGGCATGCAAAACGTACCAGTGCGTGTCGCCTTGTGTATCTTCACAAGGATTCGGGAATCCACTGGGTGTTCCGTTATAACCATCGCTGATAATCATGTTGTCTCGCACCACCAGCGCCCCAACCTTTTTGCGTGTACAATGAGACAAAGCCGCCCATTCCGAGGCCATTTTTAAATACGCTCTGTCGTATCGCTCCTGTTTGCTGTAGTTCGATTGCACGTGATGATAAGAATTGGAATACAAATGAACAGTATAAATAGTGTTGCACCTACCTTTGAAGCATGAAGATTTACACTCGAAAAGGCGATGACGGAACAACCGGACTTTTAGGCGGAGTGCGCGTGGCCAAACACCACGCACGCATTGAGGCATACGGAAACGTAGACGAGCTCAACTCCTACTTGGGTTTGCTTCGCGACTTGCTCCCCGGAAGCCCGCACTCGGATTTGCTTCTCGCCATCCAAGATCGATTGTTCACCATTGGTAGCCACCTTGCACTCGACCCGTCGCACGCTGGAAAGATGCAGCTCCCACAACTCAATAGCGCAGACGTAGAAGCCCTGGAAAAAGCAATGGACGCCATGGATGAAAAATTGCCCCCCATGAAAAACTTTGTCTTACCAGGCGGTCACCCAACCGTTTCGCACGTTCACATCGCACGTTGCATTTGCAGAAGAGCTGAACGCAGCATCGTTTTTCTGAATGAGCAATCGGCGGTTGAAGCATTGATTTTAGAGTACATGAATCGACTGAGCGACTACCTCTTTACGCTTTCGCGTATGGTTTCCGCTGAAAGTAACGCAATAGAAACGCCCTGGATTCCCCGTCAATAAAGGGCCGCAAGTAATTTTCCAATAAAAACCGAATTCTGTTGCAGAAAAGAGTGAAACAATTATTTTCGCGCAACGTTAACCCTTTACGAATTTTATAATCCGACAATACTATGTACTGGACACTAGAACTGGCCTCCTATCTTGAAGATGCTCCTTGGCCCGCGACCAAAGATGAGTTGATTGACTTTGCTATGCGCACCGGTGCGCCATTGGAAGTAGTAGAAAACCTCCAACAAATCGAAGATGATGAAGAGGTGTTTGACACAATCGAAGATATTTGGCCAGACTATCCTACGAAAGAAGACTTCTTCTTCAACGAAGATGAATATTAATTAAAAGAGCCGCGTTTGCGGCTTTTTTGTTAAATCAAGGTTTTTAACATAACCCTTTGGAATAAAAGACTTAAGTCAGTTTATACCCTGATTTCAGCGGTTAACTTGCGTCAAACTTTTAACCGCGTCATGAATAAATTTCTACTCCTTTTCGGAATGGCCCTTCTTTCATTGGGCTTCAATGCGCAAATCAGATTCACCCTGGTGGATCCTGCAAACGCGCAATTCACCATCCAAAACTTCGGTACTGAAGCCGTCGACATTCAACAATATCGCCTCTGTGCATTGTTTGAATACGCCTCGCTTTCAAACCCCGCAGTAACGGTAACAGACGGAAGTCTCAATCTGGATGGAGGCGCCAGCGTCACCATTCTTTGGGCTGCCTCTTCAGGCTTCAACACCACTGCCAGTGACATGGGCCTCTATCTGCCAATGGGCAGTTTCGCACTCGCTGCGAACATGGTCGACTTCATGCAATATGGTGACTTTGGTTTAGGCCGAGAAGGTGTTGCCGAGGATGCAGGCCTGTGGATTTCGGGCACCTACTTGGAAGGCAGCGGACCCTGGATATATACAGGAAATGGAAGTGAAAGTGAAAGTACTATCGCGTTTTGGTCAACGGTTGGTGGTGCAGGCTGCACCGCTCCCGACGCTTGTAACTTCAACCCAATAGCAACTGAAGAAGATGGCTCATGTGTCTTTATAGGTTTCCCCTGCGATGACGGTAACCCCGAAACAGTTGATGTGATAGGTGCAGACTGCACATGCGTAGGAATTGCGACCGGATGTACCAGT
Source organism: Flavobacteriales bacterium (assembly GCA_044348775.1). Classification (GTDB taxonomy): domain Bacteria; phylum Bacteroidota; class Bacteroidia; order Flavobacteriales_D; family Sanyastnellaceae; genus JAIBBG01. Next base: position 5,322 of record JBIKSC010000140.1, read on the forward strand.
GCCGACGCTTGCAACTTCGACCCAAACGCAATAGAAACAGATTTCTCGTGTGTTTTTCCAGGTGACAATTGTGACGATGATAACGTATTCACCATCAATGATGTCTACACGCTCGACTGTGTATGCCTTGGTGAAGAGATAGCGGGAATACCCGGTTGTACAGCAATGGAAGCTTGTAACTATGACATGTCGGCCACCATCGACGACGGCTCTTGCATCTTGCCGGGTGAACCATGCGACGATAACAATGATGCTACGTTGGAAGATGCCTATAACGTCGATTGCGTGTGTGCCGGTTTGACGCTTGGCTGCACATTAGCGGATGCTTGCAACTTCGATCCGACAGCAGGCATAGACAATGGCACCTGTGTATTACCGGGCGACAACTGCGACGACAACGATCCGTTCACCAGCGATGATGTATACGGTCTCGACTGTGTATGCGCAGGTCAACTCCCTTCGGATATTGAAGGTTGCACCGCTGCCGAGGCTTGTAACTTCAACCCGGAGGCCACTCTTGAAGATTTTTCATGTGTATTCCCCGGCGAGCCTTGTGACGATGGCAATGAAGCCACTGTAAACGACTTGCTTGGCGCAGATTGCGTTTGCACAGGCCTTCTCACCGGATGCACGGAACTAGGAACTTGTAACTATAATGAGAACGCTATTATAGATGACGGCTCTTGCTACTTCCCCGGTGATGTATGCGATGACAGCAATGAAGCAACTATAAACGACTTATATAATGCCGATTGCGTTTGTGAAGGAAGCATTCCACAAATCGAGGGCTGCACTGCTAACGAAGCTTGCAACTTCAACCCGGAGGCTACTATTGAAGATTTTTCATGTGTATTCCCAGGCGAGCCTTGCGACGACGCGAATGAAAACACCATTGACGACGTACTTTCAAATGACTGTGTTTGTGCAGGACAACTAGTCGGATGCACCGATGTGCTCGCTTGTAATTACAACGCTGATGCGATAGCAGAAGACGGCTCTTGCATATTCCCCGGCGACACTTGCGATGACAATGACCTCACTACCGACAATGACATTGTTGGTGCTGATTGCATTTGCGCAGGTGAAGACAATGGATTGATTGAAGGTTGCATGGATATGAATGCTTGCAACTACGACATGAATGCAACAGTTGATAATGGCTCTTGCTTCGCAGTTGGAGATGCTTGCGACGATGGCGATATTTTCACTGCAAATGATGTGGTAAACGCTGATTGCATTTGCGCAGGCGAAGGCCCTGTGCTTATCAATGGCTGCACAGCAATCGAAGCATGCAACTACAATTCTGAAGCAACGATCGAAGACGGAAGCTGCGTTTTCCCGGGTGAACCCTGCGACGATAACAATGATGCTACGTTGGAAGATGCCTATAACGCCGATTGTGTGTGTGCCGGTTTGA
>JBIKSC010000141.1:0-6733 GCA_044348775.1 Flavobacteriales bacterium
CTCATCGTACCCCATTATTTCGAGTTTTGGCAGGGGCGTCCCAGTCGATTGCACGATCGTCTTATCTATAGAGTCAATGAAAATTTTGATTGGTACATCTATCGCGTAGCGCCTTAAAAAAGAAAAAGCCGCCCAATCGGACGGCCTTTTCAATAGAACTCGTTTAAGTAATTTAGTTTTCAGACGTGTCCGCTCTGCTTGAGCCAATCTCTCAGCCGCACTCTGTCGTCGGCTATGAGTTCGCGCATTGCTTTGCGGAGTTCCTTTCGAAAGAGCATTGTATCAAACGTCACATTGCCCAGCACAGCTTTGTAATACTCCAGCATACATTTAAAGTTAGGTTAGGTAGTTTTTCCTAGAGTTCTGTAAGGTCTCCTGCAGTGAATGCACTCCTGTGGTATGCACATGTCACGATTAGTTTGTTTGTTGTTTGTCATTATGCCCTTTATAACGGGAGCATTCCGTTTCAGGTTACATTTTTTTAAATTTCGTCGCCAACAATTTGGATTTGGTCACAGCTTAAAGGCGCAAAAAGAAATACCCCCGAACGTTTCCGGGGGTATTTCCTTAACCTTAACCAAAACCAAACTTGCGAGAAGTTTATTAGACGATTGGTGCATTTCCAATCTCTGTGCCATGTAACGGAGGAAGGACGCGATTTATTTGTGAAAGGCTGTTAAGAGAGTGACTAATGACCAGTGAGTTGTGTCGAATGAATACACGAGCATTCATTTGTCACTAGTCGCTGGTCATTGGTCATTATTTGAGCTATCGTTGCATTTTTGCACCCAAGAAACATGGCTATCCAACACGACATACTAAAGCGCTACTGGGGCTTCGAAACCTTTCGAGAGGCACAGGAAGAGGCAGTGCAGGCGGCTATTGACGGCATTGATACCTTGGCGATGCTACCAACGGGCGGGGGGAAGTCGCTTTGCTTTCAGGTACCCGCCTTGTGCCGAGGTGGAGTTTGTTTGGTAGTATCCCCATTACTGGCGCTCATGAACGATCAGGTCCAGGCTTTGCGAAAGCGCGGTCTGGAAGCGCATGCTGTAAACTCTTCGATGAATCGCAGAGAGATAGATCGAGTGCTAGACAATTGTGTTTACGGAACTGTACATTTTCTATACGTATCACCGGAGCGATTGCAGAACGAAGTTTTTCAGGCGCGTGTGCGTAAGATGAAGTTGTCGCTTATTGCGGTCGACGAGGCACATTGCATTTCCCAGTGGGGATATGATTTCAGACCGGATTACATGCGAATTGGTGAATTACGCGAACTATTTCCCGATGTCCCTGTGCTGGCACTTACTGCCAGTGCAACGCCAAAGGTGGTTGAGGATATTCAAGAGAAGTTGAAGTTTCGCAAGCCCCATGTAATTTCTTCCGGCTTTGCACGCGCCAATCTTTCTTACAACGTGTTGTATCACGAAGACAAGGAGGGCAAGATTGCCGAAATACTTGAGAGGATGCCTGGAAGTGCCATAGTGTATTGTGCCTCGCGCCTTCGCACCCATGCTCTGGCGGACTATCTATGGAAGCGCGGAATGGCGAGTGGCGTCTATCATGCAGGTCTTTCACATGACCAGCGGCGCGAAGCATTCAATCGGTGGATGAAAGGGGAGATACGTGTGATCTGCGCCACGAACGCTTTCGGAATGGGAATCGACAAGCCCGATGTTCGGCTGGTGTTACACGCTGATGTTCCCACTCAACCGGAAGCCTATTTTCAAGAAGCGGGCAGGGCAGGGCGCGATGGGAATGCGGCGCATGCGGTGTTGCTGTGGAATGAAAGCGATGTGAAACGAAGCGAACGGAATCATGAGATAAAGTTTCCGCCGCACGAAAAAATTCGCAGTGTTTATCGCGCGTTGGGTGCGCATTTGCAACTCGCTATAGGTGCGGGTATGGATGAAATCTTCCCGGTTGATTTTGTAGAGTTGGGCAAGCTCACCGACAGTAAGCCTGCTGAAGTAGTCGCCGTTCTTCAATTGCTTTCATTAAGTGGAATCGTGTATTTCGATGAAGGAAGTTACTCACCCTCGCGCGTGATGTTATTGCTTGATAAGAGCGGCTTGTATAGTTTTCAAGTAGCACATCCCGAGTGGGAGCGATTCATAGGCACATTATTGCGGATGTATGGTGGATTGTTCGATCAATTTGTGGTAATCCGTGAAACAGATATTGCCACTCAATTGAAATCGACTTATTCTGAGGTGAGGAACAAATTGATTCAACTGGTGGAATTGGGTGTCATTGATTATGAACAGCAGACCGACCAGCCGCGAATAACATTTCTTGCTCCGCGAATGCGCGAAGAAGATGTGCGTATACCCAAGGAAGTTTACGAGGTCCGGAAGCAAGGCGACGAGAAGCGATGGCATGCCATGGAGAATTATCTGCGCCGCGATATGTGTCGCAGTGTTCAGTTGCTGCGCTACTTCGGTGATGATTTTCCAAAGCCATGCGGAAGTTGCGATGTGTGTCGAAATGAAGAGCGTATCAAACGCACTTCAATGGCGATGCATCAACTGGAAGAAGATCTTTTCCAATTGCTACTTGCGTCACCACTCACAGTTGAAGCCGCAGTCAAAGCACTTTCGCAATACGATCCGGAGAAGGTAGTTGAGTTCATCCGCCGCAAGCTCGATCTGCAGGAGGTGATGATGGATGAGAGGGGGCGGTTGGGGTTGCCTTAATGGTTTGCTGCATGAATTACCGGATGAGGCACAACTTCAACGCGCAAAACGGAAAGCCACTCCCGTAATTAGTCCTTTGTAATTAGTACTTATCCGCTCTCCAAAATCTCCGTTCCTTCATTATCCAGCGCAGCCATTCGCGTAACCCCTCATTATTCGGTAGCTTTGCCGCTATGTCATTTTCCAAAATCATTCTCAAGCCCGGTAAGGAGCAATCGCTGAAGCGTTTTCATCCGTGGGTATTTAGCGGCGCAATACAACGCACTGAAGGTGCGGCACACGATGGTGATATCGTCGAAGTGTGCGACAGCAAAGGCGCATACCTCGCTACGGGCCACTGCTCCGAAGGTTCTATTGCGGTGCGTATTTTTTCGTTCGACGGGTTCGATGGCAGCACCGATTTCTGGGTAGAGAAAATCGGCAATGCCTATCGCCTTCGCAAATTGCTGGGTTTTACGGATAATGCAAACACTACAATCTATCGTTTGATTCACGGCGAGGGTGATGGCCTTCCCGGTCTCATTGTCGACATCTACGGCAGCACTGCCGTAATTCAAACTCACAGCGCCGGTATGTTCGAGCAGCGCCAAATCATTGCCGAAGCCATTCAAAAAACGTATGGTGATGCCATCACGGCCATATACGACCGAGGCGACGAGAAAGTAGGAGGGAAGGGCACCGGAACACAAGGCGAATATCTCTTCGGAAGCAAGCACGAAACCGTGGCACTTGAGCACGGTTGCCGCTTCGATGTGGATTGGGAAGGCGGACAAAAAACGGGCTTCTTCATTGACCAGCGTGAGAATAGAAAATTACTCGGTGACTTTGCCAAAGGAAAAAAGGTGCTTAATACCTTTTGCTACACCGGCGGATTTTCGGTGTATGCGCTTAAAGCGGGTGCAACCTTGGTGCATAGTCTCGACAGCAGTCAAAAGGCCCTCGACCTTGCGGTGGTCAATGCTAAGCTCAACGGATTCGAAGCACCTGTGCATGATGTCATCAAAGCCGATGCAGTAGAATATATGAAGCAGCTCAAGGAAGATTACGACATCATCTTACTCGATCCGCCGGCGTTTGCCAAGCATCTGAGTGCTCGTCACAAGGCAGTGCAAGGCTATATCCGTATCAACGAGGCGGCTATCAAGCAAATCAAACCCGGAGGTATCATCTTCACGTTTTCGTGCTCGCAGGTGATCGATAAAAAACTGTTCCGTGACTCTATCATGGCGGCAAGCATCAATGCTCGCAGAAAGGTGCGTGTACTGCATCAATTGCACCAACCGGCCGATCACCCCGTGAGCATCTATCACCCCGAAGGTGAATACTTAAAAGGACTCGTTATCGAAGTAGAATAAGATGGAACTGAAACCGTATAGAATCGACATTCGATTTTCTGATATCGATGTCATGGGGCATGTGAACAATGCCACCTATTTCACTTACGCCGAGCAAGCCAGAATTTACTTCTTTCATCAGCTGGTAGGTGATGAATGGAACTGGAACAAGCAAGGCATTCTCGTGGCGCGGAATGAAATGGATTATCTGTTGCCCATTCATTTCAACGACAAAGTTGATATCCATGTTTTCTGCAAGCACATCGGTAACAAAAGCTACACGCTCGGCTATCGCTACATGCGTGGCGAACAGTTGTGTGCTACCGGAGCTTCTGTACTAGTGTGCTTCGACTATGAACAACGTAGCACGATGGAGGTGCCTGAGAGGTGGCGCTCCTTGTTGACTGAGCTCATCCCAGAATAGTCGGTGGCAGTGTGCTAAGAGCAGTGCGTCTTTACCCTCGCCCTCTCGAGGTCTTGCATGTGGGAACTGAGTGTTGGACTCTTGTCTAGGTGGACGCACAGCAGTGCGTCCTTTCCTCGGTAAGAAGCAAAGTCCTAGTGAGGTAGCTCTATGACGAGGACATGGCGAGGGTCTATCACCAACTCCTTACTAAGGTCCAGTTCTCGTCGACTAAGGATGTCTCTTCCAACTTTGGCATTACCTAGTCGCTCCTTGAAGCGACTTAGATTTAACGTGTGTGCTTTGTCATTGCCATTGTAAACGCACATCACCGTGTGTTTGTCGTCGTAACGGAAGTAGACGTAGGTGTTTTCTTCCGGTACAAATTGCATGAGCTTCGAGTTGCCAAACCAAGTGTTCGCCTTGCGCCAGGTGCCGAGTATAGAACAGAAGTCGAAAGCCTCCTGTTCTTGTCTGGTTCGACCGGCGGAGGTGAATTTATTCGAAGCATCGCCTGGCCAACCACCGGGAAAATCTTCGCGCACTTTCGCATCAGGATCCGAGAAATTCTTCATCAAAATTTCGGTGCCGTAGTAGATGGAAGGAATTCCGCGCAGTGTGTAAAGCAAGGCAATACCCATTTTGAAACTCGCCAAGTCTTCGCCCATCATGCTGTAGAAACGGCTCAGGTCGTGGTTGTCCAGAAAGGTGACGAGGTTGTTGGGTTCTTTGTAAAGAATGTCGTGTGCCAGTGTGAGCTCAATACGACGGAAGCCTTCTTCCCAACCGAAGTTTTCTTTCAGGCCTTTCGTAATGGCGTAGTAGAGTTGAAAGTCGGTTACGGAATGCAACGATGAGTTGAAGCTCTTCTTTACTTCTGCTTCTTCCGTAAACCATGCTTGGACAGGCGAGCCTTGCACCCACGTTTCACCAAACAAGAAAAAGTCTGGATACTCCAAGCGCATGGCTTCATCTAGTTGCTTCATAAATACCTGGTCGGGGTAGGCGTAGGTATCGATTCGGAACGCATCGATGCCCGCGTATTCAACCCACCACAACGAGTTTTGAATGAGGTAACGGGCGAGATGCGGATCCTGCTGATTAAGGTCGGGCATGTGTTTGTCGAACCACGCATTGGTCATGATGTCGCGGTCGGCCTTGCTGGCGTATGGGTCCATGAGCGTCTCGGCGCGATAGCTCGTGCGCGTGAATTGAGGAAACCAATGCACCCAATTGCTATCGGGCAGGTTCTTGAATAGGTGGTGCTCGTTACCCCAATGATTGTATACCACATCCCAAATCACTTTCATTCCCTTTTTATGGCATTCATCTACTAGCTGTTTGTATGACTGATTGGAGCCCAATCGAGGATCAACCTTATATAGATCCGTTGCAGCATAGCCGTGATAGCTTTCATAAGGCTGATTGTTTTCTAAAACGGGGTTGAGCCAAAGAGCAGTGACGCCCAATCCTTGAAAGTAATCGAGATGGTTGGTGATTCCTTGAATATCGCCCCCGTGTCGTGATTTCAGTCCGGCGCGGTCTGCCTTAGGTTCTAGCAGCGAAGGGTTGTTGTCGTTGGACGGATCACCGTTCGAGAAACGATCGGGGAACACGAGATAGATAAGATCGGATGCATCGAGCCCTTTGGGTGAATTCGGCGACCGACTTTCGATGGGGAACGCATACGCATAGTCATTGCGCGAAGAAGCGAAACTGAACTCCACTTTTCCCGCGGGACAATCAGGGGCTATTTCAATTTCAACCAACAAGTAATCAGGATTGGGTAGGGGAGTAGTGCGGGTGATTTTGCAGTGTTCACTTTGAACAAAGGCTCGGCACTTGGCGATATATTTTGCATTGAACAGAATTTCCACCTTATTGTGCTGCATGCCCGTCCACCAGTTGGGAGGATCAGCCCGAACAATGGATTGTGCGCTAAGGTTGTTTAAGAAAACCTGTGTAATCGTTACACAGAGCGCAAGGAAATGTGGAAAAGATAGTTTCATAAAAAAATAAATCGTAGTGCTTGATAAATGCGAAAGTATCTACATTTGGCACAAAGTGTTCAAAGTACACCAACTATCCAATTAACAAAAACAATTATGAAAAAAATCTACTTGAGTATCTTGAGTTTGATAGTGGCTGCAGGCGCAATGGCGCAGACGGCAGTTACCTTCAATGTGAACATGGGGATTGTAGGTCCGTCCGACAGTCTGCATGTGGTGGGAAATTTCCAGGATCCGAACTACGACAATGTTCCTGAGAATCCGGATTATCAGAACTGGACTCCCAAT
>JBIKSC010000142.1:0-6682 GCA_044348775.1 Flavobacteriales bacterium
TATTGATGGTTGCGTAACCATTGGCATCTACGATAACCGTTGCTGTGCCGTTGGCTCCCGAATAATCCTTCAGCACTGTTCCTGCGGGAAATCCGGTGAATACGGTGGCTGTTTGCCAATTCGACCAGCTATCGGTAATGCCGATGACAGCGCGACCGGCGCGTGCAATAACCAAATGGTCGGCATTGGCAAAAGGGACTTGATAAGCGCCTGATTTAAAGTCGAGCGCCTGGTGGCACCACAACAGGTTCACAATGTCGGAACGCGCAGGAAGACTAGTTGCAGACTTAGGATCGTGTGTCCAACGATTTCCGTTGTAACCGATGTCGAACAAATCTTCGAAAAACAACTGTGGGTTACCATCCATGGCCATCATCACGGCGTAGGCTGCCGACAAACGAGGCTCATTAGGTTCGATATGTGCTGAAAGTTCAGACCCCGTATTCCAACCAGTATAGTTACCCGAGTTGTTAAACTGCGGACGGAAAGTGTCGTGGTTATTTACGAATGGTACGGTTCGATGAACGTACGTATTAGAACCTGCATAGTAATGCACGCGTTGACTCTGCTGAGCACCTGGCAAGGATGCCATGTTGAAATTTCCCATGCCATAGACCATACCATACAAACCACCTGAGTTGTCGAAGGCACGCAAGCCAAAATCGAATGTTCCCATCATTTTCTCGCTTGTAGGAGCTGCAATGGCATTCACGTAGTTATCCAAATCATTTTTGCTACCTACCCATTCACCTACGTTGAACATGGCTTCACCACCACGACACCAAGTAGGAAGAATGTATTTTACATTGTAACTCAAGTCTTCCTGCACGTAGGTTGGGAAGTGCTTCACTGCATCCCATCGGAAGCCATCTACAGACGTTTGCTTCTTAAGCCACATCATCCAATTACGCGCACCATCGCGCATGTAATTGGCACTTTGAGCGGGATTGAATCCGGTCACATTCGAACTTTGACCAAACGCGGTGCTTTCGTAGCTCACATCGGGGCCGAAGAAAGATGCGCATATATCGCCTGAAGTGCAATTGTTGTATTGGTTCGGGTAGAAGTTTGTGTAGTTCTTCGCCCAGCGGCCGCTTCGATTCCAGTAGTTGGTCTGGCTTTCATCGGTTGCAGGGGTTGAATAGGATACGTAACGAAAATTCTTGTAACCGCTCTCAGTCGCCATAGCCAGCGGAGCAGTGTCAACTCCTCCATTACCGAATGCGCTTCCGGCATCATTCACGTGGTTCAAAACAACGTCTTGGATCACCTCAATACCATTGGCGTGCATTACTGCTATCATGCGCAGCAACTCATCTTTCGTTCCGAGTCGTGTACGTGTGCTGCCCTTTTGAAACTTATCACCCAAGTCATAATGGTCAAATGGAGCATACCCGACATATCCTGAGCTTCTATTCTTTGAACTAGGTGGAATCCACACCGCATCGACACCCATGGCTTTCAATCGAGGTGCTAATTCAGTCAGATAATTTGCCCAGCGCTCGTGATAGTTGTTGTTGTAGTAATCCCACCAGAAAGCCTGCAGAACAGTTTTCTTAACGGTAGTTTGAGATTGAAGGGAAGACATTCCCATCAATGCGAGCACAACAATTAGTAGAATTCGCTTCATGATCAAATTAGGATTTGGTTGCGGCAAGTTAAGTGTATTTCTTACACTTAGTCATTCAACAGCAAAAAAAATTATGAACCAAGGTAGCAGATATTGGCCATAATCAGGCGCAAATCGTTCGAGACCCTATAATCTTTCGCGTAAAGCACATCCATTTTTCGGCAATGTGCTGCATCGGCAGAACGCGTAGTCTTTATGACAGATTCCTTTAAACGAGGAACATGAGCTTGTTCCGTTTCGGTAGATGCATAGCCTACCCATGTCAGTTTCCCTCTGAGTACCGAAAAGAGATTTCCAAAGAAAGAGATTGGGCGCTTCTGTACGAATAGGATTACGGGTGCAAGCAACAAGCAAAGAATGGCAACCAGCACATCAAGCAATCGCTTCTTTCTTCTGTTCCCGCGCAGTTGAACCGAATTCACATCGAGCATACTTCCATCGCCTGTCGATTCGATACTTCCGGAACCGATTATATAGAGACTTTCAGGCGGAGCGATTTTGAACTCCACACGCTTATCGCTCACACTGCTCATGGATGCAATGATTTCGGATGAAGTCATGTCATGCGCGCAGTAGATAATCTGATCGATTTGATGCACACGTATAATCTCTTCGAGGTTTGACAGCAAATGTTCGTTGGAACTACTATTCTCTTGTTGAGGCTGAATTTCCAGAACACGCATGGTAGCGCGCTGTATTTGCTCGAGCATTTGCTTTACCCGCGAAACCTCGGACTTGCTGCCTACGATAACAACATTACCCTCGGTTTTTTCGAACCAGCCGGTTGCTCGGTTGGTAAGTAAATTCCATATGGTTCTATTCAAGATGAAAACGAAAGATGCGTCGAGCATCGCAAGCAATATCAACGCTCGAGAAAACCGAAGATGCTCGGGCAGCAATGAATAAGCGATAAGTATGACCGCTGTTCCTATTGCGACAGGTTTCAGCGTGCGCAATGGTTTCAGCGGCCTGTCATAGCCTCCTGCCAAACCTACCGCTATCATCCAAACAGCGATGTAAGAAATAAAGGCTGGCACCACCATGGAGGCATCGTAGATTTTATGCTGCGATGATGCGTAGAAATTTTTAATTGCCACCATCGAAACAAACAGCAGCCCGGCATCAAGAATGGGCAAGCTAATGCGCTTGATGAAACGGCTTAGGACTGCCACAAAGGCGCGCATCCAAATAGCCATCTTAATAATGGCAGAATAGGTTGCCGCGTGTTTCTGCGAAAAATGTTTGCGAGCGAAAATGGCCATTGCGTTGTAAAACACGAATACATAGTTGAGGCTGCCCTTTTTGGTACTCTCACCTTTGTAGTGAATGATACGCGTGCCCGGGTAGTAGTAGTTTTTCCAACCGCCCAATATGATGCGCCACGAAAGGTCTACATCTTCACCATACATAAAAAACGCCTCATCGAGCAGTCCAACTTTATCGAGGGCTTCCTTCCGCATCATCATGAATGCTCCCGACAAGATCTCAATTTCATGCACCTCTTCGTTGCTGAGATGACCAAGGTGGTAGCGGTTGAATCGAGCCGAGCGAGGAAATAATTTCGAAATTCCGAAAATCTTGTAAAACGATGTTTCGGGTGAAGGCAAACCTCTTTTTGATTCGGGTAGAAAGACTCCTTTGCCATCCACCATCTTGACGCCGAGGCCTCCGGCATCGGGATGTGCATCCATGAATTCAACGACCTTCCTGAACGTATCTTCTTCAACTACCGTATCCGGGTTAAGCAACAACACATACTCACCTTTGGCAAGGCGCATCGCCTGGTTGTTGGCCTTGGAGAAACCCACGTTCTCTTTGTTGGCTATGCAATGCACCCAGGAAAAACGCTCCTGCACCATGCTCACTGAGCCATCGACGGAGTTGTTGTCGACCATGTAGACTTCGCCATCGACACCCTTCATAGCCTTTTGTACCGACAACAGGCATTGCTCCAGAAAATACCGGACATTGTAATTGACGATGACAACCGTGAGCTTCATGAAGTGGCGGCCAAATTACGAAATAGCTCGACGCCTATTGCTTAACGAGCATAAAGGAACGTGTTCCTCCGCGCTGCGTTATGGCTATCAACACATAGCTACCGGCTGCATATCGAGATAAATCGATGCGGTGACGGATATTGAAAACGCTTGACTGCTGCAGCATCCTTCCGGTCGCATCACGAAGCTCCCATTCGAAAGATTCAACAGCCTCTGCGATTAGAATATCTGCAGTCGGTTGCGGATAACACTTCAATGACGGTAGCATGTGCTCCTCCACACCCGTTGACAGAAGCAGGCTGAACTCCTGAAAACACCCGAAAGCATCAGTCACCTGCAGCATGTAATTGCCCGGTTCCACCCCAGCCAGACTATCGCCGGCTTGCGGATGTGCAGGCCAAAAAATCGTATAAGGAGGTGTACCGCCCGTTATTTGATTCACGACAATCGAACCCAAGCCTGATGCATCATCAAAAATGGCCGAATACTCGATTTCGATGGGATCAGGTTCCGTTATTTCAATTGTGGCAGAAGTCACACAGCCTCCGGTATTCGCTGCTTCCATCGTATAAGTGCCTGCACCAATTCCACCAAATTGATTTTCAACAGCCGCTCCATTCCATGTGATTGCGTAGGGCGGATTTGAGCCCAACACTTCAATGGCAATGCTGCCATCGAATGCTCCCGCACAACTCACCGTCTGCAGCTCCCAATTCAACTGAGGTGGTATCTCCGCTATCACCATTACAGAATCATGAACGATGCAACCGGGCAGTGTAATGGCGGTGACATCGACAGTTCCTGGTTCTGTAACCGAATATTCACCGCTCGCAATACCATCAGTCCAAAGCACGGTGAAAATGGGTATATCGACTTGCAGTGCAATCGATGCGTTTGGACAAAGCGTCAAGACATCATAAGGAAATAGTTGTTCGGAAGAACACGTCAAATTTTCCAAGCGACACACCACCGGCTGCGACTGCGCGTTGATCTCCATTGCATCGGTAAGCTGATTCTCCATGCCGTAGTAAACGGGTGTATCAACACTTCCTGTAATGTCAGCGCCTGCATAAACATATCCTGAGCTACTGATATCAATATCGCGGATGACCTGCCAGCCCGAGCCGGCAATGCGCGTGTATGAAGTGAATGCATCTGTATTTGCATCGAGCTTCACCAAGAAGCCATCGCGATCGTACTGGTCACCATAGGCATTGAAAACACCAAATGGAGTTTGAATAATGTCGCGTTCAAATCCACCGAACCAAACTTCATTCTGAGGTGAACATGCAACGCTGAAAATTCGTGAATCCGATGTACCGAAGCTCGGCCAAATGGCATCTTCCGAACCATCAGGCAATAATCGCAACATACTCATAGCATAGGTTCCGGAAGGAAATTGAATGGACTGTCCGGCAAATTCAAACGATGTCGTGGTGGTCACCGCCAGGTAGATTCTTCCTTGCTGATCGACCGCAACATCGTGCATGAAATCATTGAAATCGCTCAACCCTACCCAACCCATCAGCGGCGTGCCTTCACTACTCCATTTCAAGAGTATTACATTGAGGTCATCCGGACCAGGGTCCACCATACCTGCGAAATCAATTCCACCCAAGCGCATATCCGTGTAATGAATCGAATTATCGGAACCAATGGCCAATGCAGACTGCGTGTACGAATTGCCGCTGTACTCCACTGCTCCAGCAGATTGGAGCCAAATAGGATCTCCCTGAGCAGAAAATTTCGCTACAAATCCTTGAAAGAAAACATTTGGGTCGGAACTCAATAGCTGCATGCTTCCGATGACTGACGTGTTGTTGGCTGCTCCGCTGATGATTACATCGCCATTGCCATCTACTTTGAGATCAGACGCTTCTTCATCCCACACATTGGACCCTTGCTGCACCCAACCGAGCGTGCCATTTGCATTTATCCGCATAACAAAAACATCGCGGCCGGTGCTGCCCGTGATTGTTTGATCGGCAACCTGCATGGAAGTCATGAAGTGCCCAGCCAGATAGACATTGCCTTCAGCATCGCAATCCATGCCATTGACCTGATCCCCATTCAAACCGCCGAATACTAAAGCCCACAGCACATTGCCTGTGCTGTCCATCTTAGTGAGACAAATGTCTTCAATCGGATTGGATTGAAAAGTATATGAACCCACAGTGAGTGGTCCTTCAAACTGGACAGCGGTGTACACATTACCAAAATCATCTGCTGCCACCGCATTGAAGTTATCCGCAGCAGTGTTCGTATCGAATCGCTGCTGCCAAAGCCATGTTTGACTTAAGGCACCGTTCACCACAAAAAACACAAACAGAGAAAGAACAATTGATTTCATGACTACTATCGTTTGAGTGAAGTTTCATAAGGAGTGCGCAGCGTAATGCTGCGCCCCAATGTCACTTCGTCGGTGTATTCCAGCTCACCGCCAACAGCAACACCTCGTGCAATGGAAGACACCTTCACTTGATGCGGACTGAGTTTTCGGAATAAATAGAAAGCAGTTGTTTCGCCTTCCATGGTTGCATTGAGCGCCAGGATTACCTCCGCAATTTCTCCGGCGGCAACTCTTTCTACCAGTGGCTCTATGAAAAGGTCGGCAGGACCTACACCGTCCATCGGCGATATGATGCCGCCCAGCACATGATACTTGCCCTGAAACTGGCCGGTTGACTCAATGGCCATTACGTCGCGGATGTCACCCACAACACAGACCGTTTTGGAATCGCGAAACGGCGACGAGCAAATGGTGCATAATTCTGTATCCGACAAATTGTTGCACTGCTTGCACCAACGCGTGTGCGCATGCAGCTCGGTAAGCGAATTGGCAAAACGTTCCACTTCCTCGGGCTTACGCTTCAGCAGGGAAAGCACAAGGCGAAGAGCAGTCTTGCGACCAATACCCGGCAGCGAGCTCACCTGATCGACTGCGTTTTCAATATAGCGCGAGGGGATATTCACCCTGCGAAAATAGGCCATTGAATGCCGAAGTTTCAACCATGTAGGTTGTTAAGAAAATGTCGACGCCTACCCTTTCACA
>JBIKSC010000012.1:0-22038 GCA_044348775.1 Flavobacteriales bacterium
TCTTTGGTGCCATCGAGAGGATCGAGACACCAATAACGCTTCCAGGTTCTGCGCACCTCATATTCAGTTTGCACTGACTCCTCAGACATAATCGGAATAGCCTCATCAATCTTCGCCAATTCAGCGACCATAAAATCATGCGACCGCTTATCAGCCAAAGTAAGCGGCGAATTATCCGCCTTCCATTCAATATGCGAAGCCGTATCATTTGAATCATACACCTCCATTATCATCCTCCCCGCTTGCGAAAGACTTCGAATAATGGATTCAATGCGCTCAATTTCTTCATTCATAGTGCTCAACGAAATGATGGCCGCAATCTAATCGCAATCGTTCGGAAAACTCACGGAATACACCAGATCGATTTGTAAAAGGGAAAACCGATTATTTTTACGCCCTATTCCAAATTAACCATGAGAGAAATTCAATTCCGAGAAGCCATATGTGAAGCCATGTCTGAAGAAATGCGTCGCGACGAATCCGTATTTCTTTTAGGTGAAGAAGTTGCCGAATACAACGGAGCCTACAAAGCGTCGAAAGGCATGCTAGATGAGTTTGGAGCCAAGCGTGTGATAG
Source organism: Flavobacteriales bacterium (assembly GCA_044348775.1). Taxonomy (GTDB): domain Bacteria; phylum Bacteroidota; class Bacteroidia; order Flavobacteriales_D; family Sanyastnellaceae; genus JAIBBG01. The sequence goes on from JBIKSC010000012.1 coordinate 577, forward strand.
ATACCCCCATAGCGGAGCTAGGATTTTCGGGTATTGCTGTTGGAGCAGCTATGAATGGTCTCCGTCCCATTGTAGAATTTATGACGTGGAACTTCGCTATTCTGGCTGCGGATCAGATCATCAACTCTGCCGCAAAAATGCTTCAGATGAGTGGTGGCCAATATCATGTGCCGATCGTATTTCGCGGGCCCAATGGTCAAGCCGGACAGCTGGCTGCAACGCACTCGCAGAGCTTCGAATCGATGTATGCGCACATTCCCGGCTTGAAGGTAATCACACCCTCTAACCCATATGATGCGAAAGGTCTTTTGAAAGCCGCTATTCGCGACAATGATCCGGTTGTGTTTTTTGAAAGCGAAAAAATGTATGGCGATAAAGGATTGGTTCCGGATGGTGAATATGTGTTGCCCATTGGTATTGCCGACATCAAAAAAGAAGGAACCGATGTCACATTGGTTTCATTTGGCAAAATCATGAAAACAGCCCTTGCTGCTGCTGCTGAACTCGAAAAAGAGGGCATCAGCATGGAGGTAATCGATTTGCGCACTATTCGCCCATTAGATATAGACACCATTGTTCAATCCGTGAAGAAAACAAACCGTCTCATTATTCTGGAAGAATCATGGCCGGTTGCGAGCATTTCAACCGAGATTGCATATCGCGTTCAGCGTCATGCTTTCGATTATCTCGACGCGCCTATTCGTCGCCTAACTCAAAGCGATACTCCATTCGCTTTCGCCACCACACTCATTGATGCAGCATTGCCGCAAGTGGCCGATGTAGTTCGAACTGCTAAAGAAGTTTTATACCGATAGAAGATTTATCTCCATGAAAAAAGCCGCTATAGCGGCTTTTTTTTTGTCCTTACTTGAATGCTCTTATCGCCTGATTACGCGCTCTACCTTGCGTCCACGGCTTGTTTGTACATCTAATAGATATGTGCCGCTTATCAGTGGTAACCGCACCTGCGTTCTTGTTGCAGTCGGGCGAAGAGTCTCGACCAGCTTACCATCCAAACTATAAATTCGAATGACTTGTATTGCATCGCTGCCGGCATTAACCTGCACAAAACCATTGGAGGTTGGATTGGGAGAAACCGTAAACAAGCGAGTCAATTCCTTCACACTCGAAATCGTGGAACTGATAGAATGACTGGCCATTTCAACTGGATCCGGACCTTCTTCCCAATACATTTCTTCGAATGAATTTATGAGTGGATGGTCCAAGGCGAACATCTCTTCATTCCATTTGGGAGGAAGTGATTGGTACCAGAAACGCGCTGTTACGGTTACGTTTCCGCTCACACCCTCCAATGGAACATGGTAATGTATATCGTCAGTTCCGGAACCCTCAAGACCATTGAGTACATTGAAATTGGGGTCTGTTGCAGCAGCTCCAACCACCATGGTGGTATCGTATACCGCGTGGGTAGTGCTAAATCCGGTTGGGACTAAGCGATTGTCTTTGATCATGTGGTGGCCGCGCTCCAACACTGTGGTCACATTGCCGATAACGTCACCCATAACCATTTCATAAATCTGCACTTCGTTGACATCATCCGTTATCACATCGTAATGAGGCTCCCAGGTTGTGTTCTGGCCCTGCACTTCAAAATCAGTATTGATTTTACCTGAGTGGAATACTTCATTTCCGTCCTCATCAGTCATAATGAATTCTACGAATGCTCTGCGGGCAGGATAACCACTTGGCATTTTGTGGCCGGCCTTATTGGTGAGACGAACCGTGTAGCGAGCCGTATCTCCATCCATGATTCCCGGAATAATTTCAATATCTGCAGTATGGTTCTGCAGATTGTCTAAGGTGCGATCTATAACAGTCTGAAAATGCTGCTCATTTGCTGTAATACCTAACTCATCGATACGATTCTTCATGAGTTCCAGCATGAAGCTATTTCCTCCCACAAGCCAGTGCTGTGCGAAAGGCTCACGCCCGGGCAGCCAGTCGTATCCGGAAGCTACTATGATGGGTTCTTCTGTTTTCGGCATGTGGCAGCCTTGACATTCAATAGCATTGAAGTCTTGCGAATTGTAGGAGCTGTTTAACCACTCATGATAAGTTGCTTGTTCAATAAACGTGGTACCAGTAGAGTTACCCTCAAGATCTGCGGTATTGGTAATTAGTGAGTGACAACCTGCGCAGCTTTCCGATTTCGAGGCCTTCGGATGGGCTATGGGCGCTACTCCAACGAAATTAGACATAATGAAATCCTGCATCGGTAACCCATTCTTCGGAATATTGAATACTGGCCCCCATATGGTATCAGCATTGTAATGCAGCTCTCCGGAGAAAACCAAGCCGACAGTTTCAATTTGCTGTGCGTGACAAGCCATGCAGCTTACACCGTCAAGCGCAATAGAATCTGCATCAAGCATATCGGTTGTATAAAACTCAACGCCATCATGCGCCGCCTCAAAACGCCCCATTGGCGCGTGGCATGAAGTACACGTATTAGTTAACTCACCTGCATGCCCCGGGTTTACCAACGTTTCATGCGCCAACTTTGCTCGCCACATTGGGTCTTTAGCGGAGTTCGCCATCATGGTAGCCCTCCAGTTTTCTGCTGGCCCCACATTTACTCCGTTGCCATCTACCAATGCCAGAGGCGGGTTAGCAACATCCATATCAACACCATGGCAACCTGCACAACGACCGGAACCCATAAACATATCCGAGGTTCCAGTCGGGAGATCTCCTATTACATTTCGATAGTTGCCCATTTCCTCTGCGGAATGATAGCCCTTTGGCTTGCGCTTTTGATAGGCAGCCGTGAAAACTATAAAAACCACCGCAGCAGCAGTTAGAACGGAAATTTTAGCACGGGTTCCTACAAAGAAATTCATATACACTATTTATTACTTCGAAATTACAATTACATCGGTTAAACACCCGAACATCTACCAAACTTCCAGCTTCTCCACCGCATTCCCCCCCATAATTTCATTGATTGCATCCATCAGTTTCGTTTTTTGATAAGCCAGTTCTTGCTTTAATGGACCACTATCCATCTTTAAAACGAGGGTCTTGCCATGGAGTCTGCTTTCGCGTGTTTTTTTCCAAATAACCTCTCCCACAACCTCTCTATAACAGCGCAACACCTCCATTTCTTGGTAACGGTGCTCCCAGCCGTTGCGACGCAGGATGTCAGTGATTAAATCCTTAAGTGGGTTATCGGTGTATTTTCGGCTGGACATTGCCACAAATATCGATTGAAAAAAACCTTAGAACGGTTCTAATTTTCCACCAGCTGTTCGCCAAGCGCTATATGCCAAGCCTGCCTTACCCAAAACATGTGGCATTCGTTCTGAGCTTGTATCCGTTATAAACATTTGGCCAACATCCTGCCTGGCGAGCCAGGCCATGATATTACCCACCCGACTCTCGTCAATCTTATCAAAAAAATCGTCAAGTAATAAAATGGGATTAACACCGGTTGATTCACGTATAAAAAGATACTGAGCAAACTTCAGAGCGAAAAGAAATGACTTCTGCTGGCCTTGGGAGGCAAACTTCTTCAAAGCATTATTCTCCAGAAGAAACTCAAGATCATCTCTGTGAACGCCTGCAGAGGTGCGCTCCAGTATTTTATCGCGTCGCTTGTTACTTTGCAGCAACTGCTCCATGGTAGACTCATTGAGCTCCGAGGAATAATGGAAGGAAACTTCCTCTGCGGCTCCCGATATCTCCTTATACACTCTCTGAAAGACTCCAATAAACTTTTGCAGAAATGATGTTCGCGCCTCATGAATACTCGTTGCTCTGTCTATTAACTGAACATCCCAAACCTCGAGAAAATCATCCGGAAAGTGTGCCTGTTTTGCATAGGTTTTCAAGACTGTATTTCGCTGAAGCAATGCGTGATTGTACGATATCAAATTCTCCAAATAACCTTTTGACAATTGCGCAAGCGTACTATCCAAAAATTTACGTCGAACCTCGCTGCCTTCCCATATTAACTCAATGTCGTAAGGCGTTATCATTACACAAGGCAGAAGGCCGATGTGCTCTGCGAGACGCTCATATTCCTTGTGATTCCGTTTGAAAACCTTGCGTTGATTCCTTCGCACAGAACAAATTATCTGCTCAGGCTGGTCAGCCCGCATAAACTCGCCGGAAACAGCAAACTGATCGCACCCGAAAAGTATATTCTGTGAATCAACCGGATTGAAATAGCTCTTGCAATTACTCAAGTAATAAATGGCGTCCAGCAGATTGGTTTTCCCTGAGCCATTATTCCCCAGAAAACAATTCACTCGCGGATTCAACTCCAAACTGAGCGCTTCGTAATTCTTGAAGTTATAAAGTGATAGCTTTTGCAGTCGAATATCATCCATACTCATCAATACCAATGCACACTAAAGTCCGTATTCCCTGAACCCAAATTCAAAAATGCGCGATTGAGTTCTTCCATGTAAAGGTATTCCTGCTCCAACTCCGCATTCGCATCTTCATCCTTATCGAGCACAACATTGCGATCTGATTCCAAAAAAAGTGGCCATTCATTCTGTTCATCGGAAGCGTCAAAAGCCAGAACGTGGCCCAACCACTGGTTTGTTGATGATTTGTACACTTTATAAAAATGAACATCGAGCTGTTTTCCTCTTATGACGGCTGCCGTCCTGCTCACTAGCAGAACAGAGTCAGGTTTGGCACTGAATGAATCGAGTTGATTGAGGAGATACAATTTTGCCAAGGCCTCACGTGTGTTAAGTGCCGCGGGCATTCGCGCATCTTGTCCGAACTCATATAACATAGCATACAGCGAATGCACCTGATCATTCATTCGTGCAATACGAGCTATGAGAGAATCTGAAATGGCCACCCCATGTTGCAAGTCAAAACGAGCTAAGTCGATAAGCAACGGACCTCTTTTGGAAGTATAAGCCTTAGCAAAAAGAGAAGCCACATCCTTTTCCTTACGAACAGGGTTGAGCAAACTGCAATAATCGATAAATACATCTGTGTTAAACCCGTAACCAGTTTCCGTGCTGCTATTGAGTCGCTTCAATTCATTGCGAGCCTCCATGAGTATTTGAGGCATTAAATAGCGATAGGCAGCTACCGACAAGAAGCCGCTATCTACTGCCATTGCCATGAGATGAAACATACTCTCCTCGTACTCATCAATGGCAAGCAGCGGCAAAAGCTGCGGGATAATCGGCGTGGCCATTCTAACAGAATCAAAGAGTGTTTCGCATCCACTACCTCCCATTTCATCAAAAACAATTGGCGGTTCCTCCACTACCAAACGCGCATAAGACTTCCACGCTTTGGCTGTCTTCATTCGCAAGAGTGTGATGAGTATTTCATATTGATACGCTGTGCTATCGGGGTGAGCAATGAATTGGCCCACCAAAAAATCGATATTCTCCGATGAGGTGTCTGCTGCGAGACCGGATAAAAGCTTTTTCTTGATGTAGACCGCATCCTCGCCTTCGAAATTGGGTAGCTCGCGAAGAAGAACACGAATGCGTGATGCTGATTGGGCTGAAAAATCCATTTCACTCGTAATAGCCAAAGCCCTCTCGCGCAGCTTCAAATCTGAAGAACTCAATGCATCGAAATAAGCATTGTCGCGCAGATCGAAATGTGCGAAGGGGAAAACGGTATCTGTAGACATAAAGCTCTCGAAAGCCATTTTCACCCAATCAGGCATACCCACTATCGAATCATAACAGGTCGATAAATGATAAAATGATTTATTGTGCAGTAACATACGATGACACATGCGCTTGGAAGTGCCCGTATCACCCACTACAAAAAGGAAATCCGCTCCGTTCTCATTCCATTCCTTGCGCTCAGAAATCATATACATATCAATTCCCAAAACCAATTCACGCTTCTCGCGCAGGAAACTATTTTTGTCCTCGCCATCGGAAAACTCATGATAACGTTGAAAATCGACCCGAATGGTTTCAGCATGATGCGTAGCATTAAGAGTTGTTGAAGCATTGGTTCCGAAAGGTGAATTGGGTTCTAATTCCAAATCTGCATTAAACAATATGGCTTCCGCCGAAGGAGAAGCTGTAATCGGAATGAACGGCAATCGAACAGTGAAACAAAGCTCTTCGTTCTTATAGTCTTGATACTTTTCGCCAACCGGTTTGCCTAAGCGGAAATCACGAAACCAATTTTCACGTCGTTGCTCATCGCCATCATTTGTAGACAAGGCGATATAGCTATTCGCATTGAGTATGAAAATCGCGTAAACGGTATCACTTGCATTCTTACGATTCTCCTTACCATCTCTGAAGTTTGCTGCAAGAGCGACCTTACCATTATGGACGATGAACGAATGGTCGAGAACTTCAAGCTCTCTGTCCTCACTAAAAGCCCTCATTAGACGCTTCAGTTCATAACTGTCTTCATCTAGAAAATCTGGGATTTCAACTACATGGCGTTGCACGATGTAAAATGCGCCGTTGGTTGGTTGCGTTCCCACTACTTCGAAGTCAGCGCCGGTATGAAGGTTCGAAATCTCGTCATAGCATATCGCCCGGGAAGGAAGGCTAACTCTGACAGAGCCATCCTTTGATTGCCATTGATATGGACCTGCTATCACTTCATTGAACTCCAAACTCTCAAAAAACGAATTACCCAATCCCACTTTTACTTTTTCCCCCGATGCGGATAGTTTGAGGACAACAATCTCATCAGGCATTACAATAATTATCTGGCGTTCATAATCGCCCCTTCGTGTTCGATTCATTACATCCATGCCGGCATAGCCGCCCACTTTTATAGCCTTCTTCGAAACAATTTCTCCGGCAACGGTCTCATAGAACATGCTGTCTATAATCGCAAGAACATCAGCCTCCGTATAGCCTAAAAAACCGTTGTACGATTTCAAGCGCGACAAGGTATAATTAGCGCCATTGGCAATATCGAGGCATAACCAAGTGGTAGATTCCTTGTTTACTCTAGCGTGAAACATAGGAGCGGGCGCCACTAATCGAATCAACCCATCTGAGGTAGTGAATGGTGTACCCGATTGAACATAAATACGTTGATCAATCTCCTTTCTTCGCTTTGCATTTCTGCTACCCTTATTGAATGGCTTTACTTCATAACCAAGTAATCGAAGCGATTCGATAACTCCCCCCTCACCCGGAAGGTGAGCGCATCCCATCGCTGAAAACAGGGTCTTCCCGGCACGCAGCACACTGTCCATGTTGTGCACAAAGACCTTATTACGTTCCAGTAAAATGAATTCTCTGAACGCCGCAGAAGTTGCATTTCGAGTGAGTGAATCAATCAAGTCGAGATCTTGTCGTCGATAGGCCGGCTCCAACTGTCGGTTCAACGCATCGTAATCTTGAATATCGCCCTCATCCCATTCACGCATTTCGGTATCGCCGGCCTCTGCCGCATTTGCCTTGCGAATGAAATCGTCGCTTTGGGCATATGTTTCCAGCCCCATGGTTTGACGTCCCATTTTCTTGGCAGCTTGGTAGATATGCATATCCAACCATGTATCTTCTTGAAAGTCGCCCGACGAATCGCCATCACCATATCGAAACATGAGATAATTCAAAATATCAGGCTCGTATTGCAGAACCTCCTGAATTCGCTCATGAAGTGAAATTCCGTTACCGGGACTCCAATATCCTTTTAGTAATGGCAATGGGGAGTCTGAACCAAATTCATCATAATACCCCTCATCCAGAGATTCTGTGCCCAGCCAATTGATAATTTGCGGGTCATTAAAAAGCGCTGCCAGCCACTCCTCCGGTTCTAACTCGAGAGCTACTACATCGACCGATTGAATGCAATCGTAAAACGGATCCCCAAGTTGAAATGCTAGCTTGCCACTGATGTGCATGGTGCCATACAAATACGACGGCTTTCGCATGCCTTTACCGGAAACCTCCCAAAGCAAACTTTGATAACGGTTTTGACCGAACAAAGTCAGCGTAACGCAAAGTATAACAAGCGTTGCGCAGAAATTTACCAAGTACTTCATGGAAAAGAAACGGTTCAAGAGGGTCGATATCCGGTCAAAAATAGGAAGTATCTCTATCGAAATGAGCAGATTTGTTCGTTGATAACGGAAATCTATTATTTTTGCCGCCGCATAACATTGAAAAATATGTCAAAACAAGATACACCGAAAGAAGCAATTGTTGACATTCAACAAGTAGCATCGAAGACCGAGCAGTTTTTCGAACAAAACCGCAAAGCCATTTCAATTGGAATGGGAGCAGTAGTAATAGTGCTGGGAGGATTCTTTGCATTTCAATTCCTCTACAAAAAGCCGCGTGAAGTGGAAGCTTCAAACGCAGCCATCCGCGCCGATTTATTGGTTGAGATGGACTCTATTCGCCTAGCCGTTCAGGGCGATGCTAATTTCGAAGGTTATGAAGCCATTGCGACAAACTATAGCGGAACTAAAGTAGCTAACCGTGCTCACTTCTGGTGTGGTGTATACTACCGCGACATAGCAAAAGACTACAGCGCTGCTCTGGAACACTTCAAGCAAGCAAGTTTCGATGACGAAGCCATGAGCGTTGAGCTAACCGGTTGTATCGGTGACATGTATGTAATGTCGAATGACCTTGAGCAAGGTGCATCGTGGTTAGAAAAAGCCGCTAAGCAAGCCAACTCAAGCGCTAGCCGCGATTACACAGGCCCCTTGTATAACCTGAAGGCAAGTAAAGTTTACATGGAGCTTGGAAACAACAGCAAAGCAGAAGTATTGTTGCAGTATGTAGTAGACAACTATGACAAGCGTTCTCAAGAATACAGCGAAGCCGAAAAGCTCCTCTCCTTCTTGAAGGCGAAGGGTTAATCCCATGGCAACGCACAATCTTTCTGCATACAACAAAGAACATCTTCCCGATGCACAGTCCATGCGCATCGGGATTGTTGTTTCTGAATGGAACGATCATATCACATCCAACCTGTTAAAGGGGTGTGTTGACGCTCTCACCGACTGCGGTGTCATTAGCAAAAACATCATTATTGCCCATGTTCCGGGTAGTTTCGAGCTTTCTCTGGGCGCACAATTACTCTTTGATAATCACAAGCCCGAAGCTGTCATTTGCTTAGGCTGCGTGATTCGCGGAGAGACAGCACATTTCGATTTTGTAAGTAATGCTTGCGCCACCGGTATTCAAAACCTAGCGCTGAAGACCGGTAAGCCGGTCGTATTCGGTGTTCTAACAGACGATACAGAGGAACAGTCTATAGCCCGCAGCGGCGGAAGCAAAGGAAACAAGGGAACGGAAGCGGCTATCACCGCCATCAAAATGGTGGGACTGCAGCGTGAATTAGAAAACAATAATTGGTAATTATGTAGTGTATTACACTACCATCTCCTGAAACGACAATTCCTCTTTTCCCTTCTTGGTTAATCGATAGCCGGAATTGTTTTTATTCATGATGTATCCGTCGAGATAAAGATTGGCCACGCGTTCGCCCAATTGAGCGCTGCGTGTAGAAGAAGCGTCGTCGTGCTCTATTCTACTCCAGAAAGCCGTCTCCAGCTGACTTAGTTTGATAAGCTCGTTCTTATTGTTCTTCTTGAAGGTTTGAATAATATCGAGAATGACGTAGTCGTATTTGTCCAGGAACATGAGAAAAATGGTTGGCCGGTTAATTTAGCTTGGCGTGTTAACGCGGGGCTAATATAGAATCGACATTGGGGGTGATTTGTGAGCAAGTCAGCATCTTTTGCTCACAACTTTTCAACCTTGTGAAATTTGACACCAGATAACTCCGCTGCAAAGAGCTTCAAGCCATCATGAATTTTGAATTACCTTGCGTGCATTGACATTTCACTCCTATGAAAAAAACTCTCATCGCATTTTGTTGTGCAGCAAGCGTTCACTCATTTGCTCAAATCACGATTAACAGTAACCACCTGCCCAACTCCGGAGACTTGTTATTTACACGCGAGGCTAACTTGTTGACCGATTTTGACCTCGATGCTACCGGGCCGAACTATACCTGGAACCTCAGCGACGATGTGATACAACCAGGCGCGCTCGATGCAGGAACAGAATGCGTTGATATGGGAAGCCTATCATTGGTCGATCAGCTATTCTTCAATAACCCTCTTTTCCCCGAGTACAATTCTGATTTTGGAATTGGTGCTGCCATGCTTTCGGACCTGCCGATTCCGATTGAAATCGAAAACGCCTATCAAATCTACAAGAACAGTGGAAACGTTTATGCCATGACCGGCATTGTAGCGACCATTGAAGGCGTGCCCTTAAACGCACAATATGACGACCGCGACATCATTTACGACCTCCCTCTTACGTATAATTCATCCGGAAACTCGCATTCGGTTCTGCAACTTGATGTACCTACGATAGCCTATTATGGAACAGACCAATACCGCGACTACCAGTGCGACGGGTGGGGAACACTCAACCTGTATGGACAATCCTTTGACGTATTAAGGGTTAAATCAACTGTAACCGGATTCGATTCAATATTCGTGAGCGTTCTTCCTTTTGGCGGAATCCAGTTCCCCAAAGACATCACCACCTACCAGTGGCTGAGCACTGAATTCAAAGTTCCGGTTCTCGAAATAACATCCACCGAAAGTCCATTTTTAGGCACCCAAATCACTGCACGAACGGCAGACCTCGGTGTCGGTATTGAAGAAGCAGTATCCAATTCATTGAGCGTATTTCCTAATCCGACCTCGGGAGAAATCATTCTTAGCGAAGGAAATTCATCTGATTACTACGTCATACTAAATTCTTCCGGGCAGAAAGTAAAAGAAGGAAGCCTACTTCATAAGCGCATCGATACGCTAAGTTTAGCGAGCGGCCTTTACTTCATCCGATTGGAACAAGATGGAATAACTCAGCAAACCCGCTTTGTTAAGCAATAGGAATCAGTTTCCGCAAGGGAAGTCAGATGAACCATTGGGATCACAGAAGTTAAGCGCTGCTGTGTATTCGCTTTGAACAAGGGCAGCCAAATTCCCTGAATTGGGCTGGCTATTATTGTCGAATGCTATAAGAGGCAACGAAATCAGATTTCGCGTTCCCCTTGATGCGAATAAGCCAATGCCATTATTCACGTTTGTGTAAATTGGACGTTCCTGAACCACACCGGTAGAAGGCGAATTCACTTCAATATAGGACTTCAAATCATTGTTACCCATCGTAAGCATCACATCAAAACACTCGGTGCGCTGCTGTTGTGTATCGTAAGTTCCGATGATTCTTCGAATACGCTGGTCGGCCACCAGATTATTCTGAAGGAACGAGAAGAATGCTCTGCCATCGAAGGTGATCTTCAGGAGCTGACCACTTGTAATTTCATCATCTGAAATACTGCCGAGGTTGAAATCCAAAAACTTCTTTGTGGTATCAGGAGTATCGGACCAGTCGTCGTTTTCATAGACCAGCTCAGTAAAATGAAAACGAAGACGCGCATCGTAAACGTTTGCATTTGTAGCCGCATTCCATCGAATAGCAACTTCGGAGGTGTAATTGAAACCTCCATTAGTAGAAATCGAAGCAAGGATGAAGGTTGCATTTTGCTGAGGAGTGAGCCACGAGAAACTGTTGTAACTCACAACCTTGGTCGATGCTGTCACTTCTCGGCCATCCGTAAATTGCAGCACAAGGCGATACTCAGAATTTTGATTAAGCCCTTGAGCCGGTGGTATGAAGTAATACATCGTCTGCTCCGGGCCATAGAAAATACCATTCATTTGGCGATTGGTAACCGTTGTAGAAACCAACTCATACTCTTCTACAACATCACCATCCACAATTCGCTCAACTACTTTCTTCACAAAATCATCATCTGAATACTCAGAGCTATCGCGAATAGCCGCGTAATTGTTGTTATCTCCTTCACCCAAAAAAGTCTTGTTGATTTTAATCCATTGCGTATCCTGAACAGAAATCACATTGTCGCCATTGGAATCCGGGTCAAGCAAACCGAAAATAACGGTCGTGTTCTGGTATGGTGCATTCAAATCGACTTCTGTTTCACAAGAAGAAAAAAGAAGAGAAATCACCAAGAGTGAGAATATCGCGTGTTTCATATAATTTTCTAATACAATGGGGAACAAATGTACCCTATTCTGAATGAAACGCATCCTGCTCCGGGTAAAGAATACAGTCCTGGGAGTTGCCACGCACTTCAAGGATCCATGGCGAGGCAATGACCCCGGTCGGCTGGGCAATTGAGTTGCTATGGAACTAGAGCGACTGCAAAAAAGCCAAGGTGTCTAGGCCGTCAGCATAATCCCACAGTGCAGGTTTTTGACTGCCACCGAATGGAATATCGGCGTGGCTTACCACACACTGAATCTCATGAGCGCGCTCACCAAGATTTTGTCTCAGTCCCTGTTCATCTGTATAGTGTTCGTAATACAGGCTTCCTGTGGGAGATGCCAGAGATTCGTCTTCCTTCAACAGTAAAAAACCATTGTCGAGCAATGATTCATTGTTGAGCAGCCAAACAGCCTTGTTGTAGTCATAGTTGTTGGCATACTTGTGATGATGGATGATGGCGTTGTATTCAAACAGCGCATTAAAAAGCCTATCAATTTTGAATCCTTCGGGTAAATACACCTTAGACACATTGCGACAACCGAGTCCGAAATAAGCAAAAATGTCGCGGCCCAAGGCTTTCAATTCTTCGTCCGTTTCCTTGCCCGACAAAATGGCTACACTGGTTCTGCTCTTTCGGATAATATGTGGCAAATGCCCAAAATACTGCTCGAAATAGCGCGAAGTATTATTGCTACCTGTTGCGATTACAGCCTCCATGTCCTTCATCAAACCAGAGGCAAATACTAACTGACCCTCGACCGATTCATCAAGTCGCATGAGTATTTTAAGCAAGGCCGGCATCAACAAATTATCGTCGGATGAAAGCTTTACGAAAGCAATATGACCGCTCAACATGACACTCAACACATCGTGCAGGCCAACCATTGGAAGATTTCCGGCACAAATAACGCCGACCTTTCTCGACGTTGAAGCGTCCTTCCAAGTGTAGCGTTCCAGCCATTGCCCTATTCGCTCAGTCGTAAGTTCCTCACTCCATGCGAACAAAGCCCTGCGAATGTTGTTTTCGGTGAACCATCCATTGTGATGCACATGCGTTTCGATAATTCGATTCAGCTCCTCGAATTCTTCTGCGGTAACTCCCGCCTCATAACCGGGCCAAGCCGACGAGGTGCCAAGAGCACCGAAAATTCGACCCCACTGATCGATTGCACTAATTCGGTATTCCGATGGTTTACGCATACTTCACAAGGTGTTATTTTTGTGCCGCAAAATTAGAAAGTATAGACCATGGCAATAATGATTACCGACGAATGCATCAATTGTGGTGCATGCGAACCTGAATGTCCCAACCACGCTATCTATGAAGGTGGCGCCGAATGGAAGTATTCGGAAGGTACCGGCCTGCGCGGGATTTTCAATCCGCTCGGGAAGTCAGAAGAAATGGATGCCGACTCCAATCAAACGCCGGTTAGCATGGACGTTTATTACATCGTCTCAGACAAGTGCACCGAATGTGTTGGCTTCCACGACGAGCCGCAATGTGCTGCAGTATGTCCCGTAGATTGCTGCGTGGACGACCCTGCTCACCGCGAATCGGAAGAGCAACTCAAGGCGAAGAAAGAATTCATGCACCTGTAAGGTTTAGCGAACGATAAGCTCATCGCAGAAGAGCCACGAAGGCTCACCCGGTGCATCGTGCCAGGTAGGACAAGGACCGTGATTCTGCGCGACCATTTTAACGTATCGAGCCTTTTTATTCAGTCTTTTCAGCGATAGTGGCTCGAAGAACTCGCCGTCCTTCTTTTCGTCGATATTACAATCCACTCTCCCGGCCGACTTCCAGTTCTTTCCGTCATCACTGATGAAATACTCCACCGATTTCGGAAGGAAGATCCAGGCATTTCCATACATAAACCAACGAGTCTCCAATTCTTGAATTTCTGTTGATACTCCTAAGTCGACGACCGCTTCCATGTCTTTGCCTTGCACGGCCTGCCATGCGCCATCGCGGAAATTTGTTGATCCCAATCGACCATCAACGAGGGCATTCAATCCACCGCCTGTATACCAAGGCGACGGTTCATTGGCAAGCTTGAGAGAGTCGCCCATCGCAAGATGCGGCTCAAACCACCACTGCATGGGCTCGGTATAACTCATTTCGTTCATTGTGGCTTGCGCGCTAAGCAACGTGGGCCTGTTAATCACGATAGCATTCGTATAATTCAGGATTTTGTCGCCCGGCCTTGTGCCTGAAGGAGCCAATGAATAGGTGACATGCACTCCTTGAAAAGCCGGCTTCAATTCAACGTTCAAGGTATTTTCCGAAGGAATCGCACGCATCGATACGGGCACTTTGGGAAATCCCGGTTGGATATTGAGAGCCCTCAGACGCTCATAATGTTCTTCCACTCGCTTGTTGAAAGCCGCATAATTGCGTTGGTCGGGATAGGTCCACAACACCTCTGCAAGCGCCAGCATACGAGGAAACACCTTGCTGTCGACCATTTCCTGAGGTGCATGTTCTGTCCACATGTTGCACTCTCCTCCGCGAATGTATTTCGACTCCGCAACTGAGAGAGATGCCGGAATTGGATTGAAATTATAGACCTCTTCCATATCGGTTGAACTCAAACCATAGTCGAAATAGCAATGGCTAGTAGGCGACATCACCACATCATGCCCCGATTTAGCAGCATGTTCGCCGCCTTCCATGCCGCGCCAGCTTTGTATCATGGCATCGGCCGGAATACCGCCTTCCAGAATTTCATCCCAACCAATGATTCGCTTGCCCTTGCTTTCCAGAAATGCCGCAATGCGCTCAATGAAGTAGGTCTGTAACTCCGCCTCATCTTTCAACTTTTCCTGCTTGATTCGACGCTGACATTTCTCGCATTGTTCCCATCGAAACTTCGGAGCCTCGTCGCCACCGATATGAATGTAAGGTGATGGGAATAGCTCGCACACTTCCGTAAGCACGTTTTCCAAAAACTCAAAGGTGTATTCGTCGCCTGCGCAATAGATATCCTTAAATACTCCCCATTCGTTTTCGACTTCGATAGACTGGTGAGTGCAACTCAATGCAGGATAAGCAGCGATGGCCGCGCTTGAATGGCCGGGCAACTCTATTTCCGGTATGACCGTGATGTGGCGCTCTGCAGCATAAGCCACAACTTCCCTAATCTGATCCTTCGTATAAAACCCACCGTACTTCGTCCCGTCCTTTTCCTTCCGCCATGCACCGACCTCGGTTAGCAAAGGATATTGATCGATTTGAATGCGCCAACCCTGATCTTCGGTGAGATGCCAGTGGAGCACATTCATCTTGTAATAAGCAAGTGCATCGATGTACTTCTTGACGAAGTCAACCGACATGAAGTGGCGGCAGCAATCGAGCAATAAACCGCGATGTGGGAATTTTGCACCATCCTGAATGAGCATCGTTGAAAGCTGTAAAGGAAGCTTCAGTTTTTGTTGCTCTGCCAGTACCGGTAATAATTGACGGAAGGTTTGAACCCCGTAAAAAACGCCCTCATCAAATTCGGCATTCACTAAAATGCCTTTGGGAGTTACGTTGAGACGATAGCGTGAGCGATCGGCCTGTAATGCCCGCTTACGAAGTGAGTCCGGCAAATTCTTCAAACTTTCCTCCGTTTGCTCGCTGCTCATTTTGGATGCGCTGAGCACAATGAAATTCTCTTGTGGCATTTCATTCATATCCACAACCTCCATTTTTTTACCTGTCGCTTCGAAGAGCCATTTTGCCAGAAATTCGGCCTCCTTCTTCGCTGACCGATTGGACGCAATTACAGTCTGTTCATTGAGGATGAATTGTGACGACCCAATGTTCCACTGATCGGGTTGAGGGATCACATTCAGCTGCGCAATGATTGAATTGCAGATGAATGTGAAAGCAAAAATGAAAATGGTAATTCGACTCATTGTGTTAATGCTGATGCATGAGATTGTAGGTATGTATTGCAGCCAATGCCGCAGTTTCCGTGCGCAGACGAGCACTGCCCAAACTTACGGATTGAAAGGAAACAGCCAATGCCGCCTGCACTTCCGTTTCTGAAAAATCGCCTTCCGGACCGATGGCAATGCAAACGGTAGAGTGAACATTACTTGCATTCAACTGAATCGAGTCGCGAAGAAGCGTTCGCGGCACATTATCCATGCAATGTGCGATAAAGCGCTGCTCAGAATCGACACCCTTCAGCCAATCCAAAAAGTCCAATGACTCATTGATTTTCGGTAGAAACGTGCGGCGTGACTGTTTCAATGCCGCAATGGCTACTCGATGGATGCGATCCATGGAAATACGCGAACGTTCCGAATGAGCGCAATTCAGGAAACTGATTTCACCAACTCCCAACTCAACTGCCTTCTCCACCAGCCACTCGATTCGGTCGGCATTTTTTGTGGGTGCTATGCCTAAATGAAGAGGGACGAATAAATCAGATACTGATAACACCTCGATAACTCGCGCCGAAACATGATGCTTATCCATCGCTAATTCGGCGAGAAAAAGTTCTCCCATGCCATTGGTCAACTCAATTCGATCGCCCGATTTCAAGCGCAACGCTTTTGAAATATGGGTCGCCTCAGATGAATCAAACGCTACACTTTCGTGCAAGCCAGCGTGAGCATGGTAAAAAAAGGTTGTGCTCATTTTTTTATAAATCGGGTATATGCCAAATGAGCCCCTGCATAAGGTTCTCGAAAATTCCAATTACCCACTCCGATGAAGCTTATGGCTGCGTATTTACCCATTCTTAGGCCGGCTTCCACCTGAAATGGCACTCCAAGCGTCAAACCGGTGATATACTCATTTTCATAATCGGCTTTTCGACAATATTGCCGGACATTCAACCCAAACCCAACCGAGCCGGTTACATACCATTTTCTCCCCCCCCAGCCATCGCCCCAAAGCACCCCGAACTCCGAAAGCTTATTATGCTTTTCCGTGCAAGAATCATTGGGCGCAATCCACAGTTCTTGTGTGAAAGCAGCGCGAAGTTGAACCAAAGATCCTTCTCCGCGCTTCGAGTAAGACAACATGCCTTGCCACGACCAGTAATCGGAGGTATTGATGCCACCACCAACACTTACCCATCTACTTCCGCGCAGGGGATTGTCTTCGTACTGCGCGAATCCGAGTTCAGAAACGAGCACCAGAAACAAAAACAAAAGACTATTTATGAGAGACTTAAGCATAATTCACAACAACGCACTATTCCAGTTTCAATGTCACAAGAAAGCAGTTTCCTGGAGCAGTTTCGCCCCAAAAAATCTTTTTTTTCCATACTACCCTGTTTTTCACGCACAACGTCCTACATTTGCAGCCCTAAAATCAATCCTTGTTAACAGGGTTTCGCACCCTACAAACAAAAAATTATGGCAGTAAAAATTCGACTTCAACGTCACGGTAAGAAAGGAAGCCCTTTCTACCACATTGTAGCAGCAGACTCACGTTCACCACGCGATGGTAAGTTCATTGAGCGCATTGGCAGTTACAACCCAAACACAAACCCGGCTACTATCCAGCTGGATAATACAAAAGCCCTTCAGTGGCTCAACAACGGTGCACAACCAACTGATACTGTTCGTGCCATGCTGAGCTACACAGGCGTTCTTTACCGTCAGCATCTTCAAAAAGGTGTATTGAAAGGAGCGTTCTCACAAGAAGAAGCCGATAAGCGTTTTGAAGCTTGGTCTGCAGATAAGAGCAACAAGGTTCAAGGTAAGAAAGATCGTTTGGCAAAAGAAAAGAGCGATAACCTTAGCAAAATAATGAAGCATGAGCGTGAGGTGAATGAGAATCGCCTGAAGGCCATCACAGCAGCGGCTGAAGCTGCCAGTGCAAGTGCTAACCAAGTTGCAGCTGAGGCTCCGTCCGAAGAAGCTCCAGCTGCTGAAGCTCCGGCTGCTGAAGAAGCAGGCGACAACGCTGAAGCATAATTCGAATAACATTCCAAAAAGCCACTCTGAGGAGTGGCTTTTTTTTTAGACACGAAAACGCATGACAACCATTCCCGATAAAAAAGACCTGCACGCCATAGGCTATTTTTCAAAATTGCACGGCTATAAAGGAGAGCTTACCGCAGCGCTAGACACAGGCGACATACACGATTACGAGGATTTGGAAATACTTTTTCTGGACATTAAAGGAACGCTGGTGCCCTATTTCGTTGAGTCGCTGGAGTACAAAACCAACACCGCCGCCAAGGTGAAATTGGAGGGAATCGACACGGAAGAGAAAGCCAAAGCACTGGTAAAATCGACCATCTACATCAACCTAAGCGACATGAGCGCGCCCGACACGGATCGCGCTGCTTTGCGTGCCATTGCAGGTTACAAGGTATTCGATAGCGAGAAAGGAGATATTGGCGTGGTAGACCACATTGAAGAATCGCCCAACAATCCGTTGCTGGTAATCATGCATGGAAAAAAGGAAATCCTTCTCCCGCTGAACGGCGATTTTTTCGAATCGATTGACCACGAAAAACGTGAGGTTCACATCGATGCACCTGAGGGGCTCATTGACTTCTACCTGAGTCAATAATTGCCTTTTGGGCTTTCAATATCTTTTGCAAAACTTCACCTTTTACGGGGCATGATTCGCGGTTGAAATCGCCGTACATTCGCGCCCGAACAAAAAACTTCTGATAACGATGAGCAAAGTTTTCGATCTCGATATGATAAAAGCCGTGTACAGCCGCTTCCCGCAACGTGTGGAGGCTGCTCGTAAAGTAACCGGCAAACCATTAACCCTTACCGAAAAAATCCTTTACACGCACTTGTGGAGCGGCGACGCCAACACCGCGTTCGAACGTGGTAAAAGCTATGTAGATTTTGCTCCCGACCGTGTAGCCATGCAAGATGCAACTGCACAAATGGCATTGCTGCAATTCATGCAAGCCGGTCGCAAAAAAGTAGCGGTACCAAGCACTGTGCATTGCGACCACCTTATTCAAGCGCGCGTTGGTTCAACACAAGATTTGAGCGATGCGTTGAATAAGAACAACGAGGTATTCAACTTCCTGTCCTCGATTTCGAATAAGTACGGAATCGGATTCTGGAAGCCCGGTGCCGGTATCATTCACCAAGTAGTATTGGAAAACTACGCATTCCCGGGTGGAATGATGATAGGTACCGACTCCCATACGGTAAACGCTGGTGGCTTGGGTATGGTAGCCATTGGTGTTGGCGGTGCCGACGCCATGGACGTTATGGCCGGCATGGCGTGGGAACTCAAGTTCCCGAAGCTCATCGGTATTAAACTTACCGGAAAACTTAACGGTTGGTGTTCTGCTAAAGACGTTATTCTCAAGGTTGCAGGTATACTTACCGTTAAAGGCGGTACAGGCTGCATCGTTGAGTATTTCGGCGAAGGCGCGCAGTCACTCTCATGCACAGGTAAAGGAACCATTTGCAACATGGGTGCTGAAATCGGCGCCACCACATCTACTTTCGGCTACGATGACAGCATGGAGCGCTACCTGCGTTCAACCGGTCGTCCGGAAGTGGCTGACCTTGCCAATGCCATTCGCGAGCACCTAACCGGTGACGCTGAAGTGTATGCTAATCCGGAACAATACTTCGATCAAGTAATCGAAATCAACCTGAATGAATTGGAGCCACACCTCAATGGTCCGTTCACTCCTGATTTGGCTACACCAATTTCAAAAATGAAGGAAGAGGCCACCAAGAACAATTGGCCAACGAAGGTTGAAGTTGGACTGATTGGCTCTTGCACGAACTCGTCTTATGAGGACATTGCCCGCTCGGCATCATTGGCCAAGCAGGTAATTGCAAAAAGCCTAAAGCCTAAAGCTGAATTCAGCATCACACCCGGTAGTGAAGTAGTTCGCTACACCATACAACGCGACGGTTTCATTGATACTTTCAACGAAATGGGAGCAACTGTATATGCGAACGCGTGCGGTCCATGCATCGGCATGTGGGCGCGTGTGGGTGCCGATAAGAAAGAGAAGAACACCATCGTTCACTCGTTCAACCGCAATTTCCAGAGCCGCAACGACGGCAACCCCAATACGCTTGCATTTGTCGCCTCTCCTGAATTGACAACTGCACTTGCAATAGCCGGCGACCTTACATTCAATCCGATTACCGACACATTGGTAAACGAGAAAGGTGAACACGTCAAGCTCGATCCACCCAGTGGCGATGAGCTTCCAACCAAAGGCTTCGATGCAGAAGATCCAGGCTACCAGGCACCGGCAGAAGATGGCAGTGGTGTTGAGGTTAACGTTGCAACCGATAGCGAGCGCCTGCAGTTGCTGGCGCCATTCTCGGATTGGGACGGTCAAAACATCACAGGCGCTCGAGTGCTCATCAAGGCAAAAGGCAAGTGCACTACCGACCACATTTCGATGGCTGGTCAGTGGTTGCGTTTCCGTGGTCACCTCGACAACATCGCCAACAATACGCTCATTGGTGCTACCAATTTCTTCAACGGTGCTCAGAACAGCGTAAAGAATCAGCTCACCGGAGCATACGATGAAGTTCCGAAAGTGCAGCGTGCATACAAAGCAGCAGGCGTTCCAACGCTTGTAGTAGGCGACCAGAACTACGGTGAAGGATCATCGCGTGAGCACGCAGCAATGCAACCACGTCATTTGGGTGTACGCGCAATATTGGTGAAGTCGTTTGCCCGTATTCACGAAACCAACTTGAAGAAGCAAGGCATGCTTGCACTCACTTTCAGCAATGACGCGGACTACGACAAGATTCAGGAAAACGACTTGGTGAATTTCATCGACCTCGTTTCGTTCTCTCCCGACAAGCCATTGCATCTCGAACTTGTTCATGAAGATGGTTCGAAAGAAACCATTGCTGTCAATCACACTTACAATGCACAGCAGATTGAGTGGTTCAAGGCCGGTGGTGCGTTGAATTTGATACGCAAGGGACTTGTGCATTAATACACACTGAAACCTCTATTGAAAAAAGTCCCACATGGGGCTTTTTTCATTTTCGCTAAGATTGGACGCTGTTCAGCGTGTATACTCGCTTTCGCGTTTCAACCTTATTTTCGCACCATGACAGCCATAAAACAACGCACGCTACAAAATGCAGTCACTCTGTCTGGAGTTGGTCTGCATACAGGTTCGACCGTGAATGTGCACATACTTCCGGCACCCGAAAATCACGGATACGTTTTCCAGCGCATCGATATGGACGGACAGCCCTCCATACCCGCCGATTGCGATTTGGTTGTAAGCACCCAACGCGGAACTACTCTCGAATACAAAGGAGCGCGCGTATATACTACCGAACATATTCTGGCCGCTATATATGGCTGCATGATTGACAACGCCATTATTCAACTGGACGGCCCGGAAGTACCTATTATGGATGGTAGTTCAAAACCCTTCCTGGACGCCATTTTAGCTGCCGGCATCATCGAGCAGAATGCAGAAAGAAAGTACCT